>NZ_BAAAGU010000048.1:0-31203 GCF_039524635.1 Streptomyces thermocarboxydovorans
CGGGCAGCCGATCAAGCGGTCACTGACCGCCTACGATCACTGACCGCAACGACACCCCTTGGACTCATTCATCTAGTGCGGAGAGCACCTTCAGCAGCTCGTCGCCCGTCGGTGCCGGCGGCGGTACGCCGTTGTCGTCGGCGGCCTCGGGCATCGCGGCCCCTTTCCGTCGTACCTGTCAGAAAAGGCTGACAGCCCCCTCGGAGACCTGTCAAAGATTCCTGACACATATCCGGGTGACATCGGGGATGCCTCAGGGTCGGGTCGGGGAGGGGGCGGGGTCGTGTCAGGGGCATCGGCGGTGCGGGGCAGGGGCGGGAGGGCAGAAGGCCCGGTGACAGACAGAGGGCCCGGGTCGCGGAGGGGAGTTGCGACCCGGGCCCCGGGGAGCCGGACGGGGTGATGAGGAGGACGTCGGCGGCGTCTGGTCAGGCGGCCGACTCCGACGTGGCCGGCGAGGTGGAGGACGCCGGCTGGATGGCCGGGTCCTGGGCGCCGGTGTGGACGATGTGCCGGCGGCGCCCCACGGAACCCATGGTCGGGTGGGCAACGCCCCAGGCGGCGCCCTTGCAGATCAGCTCCTTGTAGCGGGCGGCGAACCGGCCGGTCAGGGCGTTGCCGGTGGCACGGTCGTCCGCGGTGACGAACTGGATCAGGCCCTCCTTGCGGCCGAGCGAGATGCACTGGTTGAAGTAGCGCAGCGGAATCGTCGGGATCTTGCGGCCGGTCAGGCGGGCCGTGATGGCGTCGGCGGCCTGCCAGGCGGTGGGAACGCCGGTGGCGCATGACATGCGCAGCGGCTTGCCCCCGGGACCCATGGCGTGGGCCGCGTCGCCGACGGCGTAGACCTCGGGGTGGGACACCGAGCGCATGGTGCGGTCCACGACGATCTGGCCGCGTTCGGTGACCTCCAGCGTGGTCGCCCGGGCGATCGGGTGGACGGCGAAGCCCGCGGTCCACACGGTGACCTCGGCGGGTACGGTCCGGCCGTCGGCGGTGGTGACCCGGTCGGCCCCGACGGCGGTGACGGCGGCGTGCTCGTGCACCGTGATGCCGAGCCGGTCGAAGACCTTCCGCAGGTGGCCGCGGCCCTTCTCGGAGAGCCAGTCGCCGAGGCCGCCCTGCGCCACGAGGGAGACGTCGAGGTCCGGGCGGGACTCGGCGATCTCGGTCGCCGCCTCCAGGCCGGTGAGGCCGCCGCCGACCACGGTGACCGCGGAGCCGGCCGCCAGCTCGGCCAGGCGGCTGCGCAGCCGGAGGGCGCCGGAGCGGCTGGCGATCTCGTGGGCGTGCTCGGAGACACCGGTGACGCCGTGGTCGTCGGCGGCGCTGCCGAGGGCGTAGACGAGGGTGTCGTAGGGCAGCTCCTCCGTGCCCTGTTCCTCCATGCCCTGCTCCTCCGTGCCCTTCTGGCCGTTGCCCTCGTCGCGGCTGATCGTGACCGTCCTGCGGTCGGCGTCCACCGCGGTCACCCGGGCGAGCCTGAAGTCGACGCCGGTGCCGGCGAACATCTCGCTCAGCGGGCGGGGCTTGAGGTCCTGGCCGGTGGCGAGCTGGTGGTTGCGGACGCGCTCGACGAAGTCGGGCTCGGCGTTGACCAGCGTGATGTCCACGTCGTCGGGGTGCAGCCGCTTGGCGAGGCGCCCGGCGGCACTGGCTCCGGCGTATCCGGCTCCCAGGACGATGATGCGGTGCTGCGTCTGCATGGTGGCGCTCCTGTCTGGGCGGTTCTGGACGGTTCACGGAGGGATTCGCCCCTTGAACCGGGCAGCGCCGCGTTTCCTGACAGGAGGAGATTGTGATGCGCGTCACATGCACCCCAGGGTCTCGTTCGGAGAGGGCGCTCAGAAGACCGTGGCGAGGGGTTCGCCGTGGTCGGTCGCGGCCCACTGGCGGGCGGCGCGCTCCAGCTTGTCGGGGTTCACCTGGTTGCGGACCGCCGCGATGCCCTCCTCGGTGACCTCCAGGCACATGATGCCGACGACCCGGTCGTCGACGACCACCACGACCGCGGGCTCGCCGTTGGCGTAGGTGGCGTAGAGGTCGGCCGAGCCGCCGAGCAGCTTGCGCTTGGCCGGGGCGGGCTTGAACAGACCGCGCAGGAACTTCGCCACCGCCACGGCGCCCTCGTAGGCCTTGGCGCGGGCCGGGACCTTGCCGCCGCCGTCGCCGACCGAGACGGCGTCCTCGGTGAGCAGCTTGATCAGCGGCTCCGTCCGGCCGCTGGTGGCGGCCGTGAGGAACTCGTCGATGATCCGCCGAGCGGCCGACTCGTCGATCTCACGGCGGGCCTTGCCGGCCGCGACGTGCTTCTTCGCGCGGTGGTGGAGCTGCTGGCTGGCGGCCTCGGAGATGTCGAGGATCTCGGCGATCTCCCGGTGCGGGTAGTCGAAGGCCTCCCGCAGGACGTAGACCGCCCGCTCCTTCGGGGACAGCCGCTCCAGCAGGACCAGGACCGCGTATGACACCGACTCGCGCTGTTCGGCGGTGTCGGCGGGACCGAGCATCGGGTCGCCGGCGAGCACCGGCTCCGGCAGCCACTGACCGACGTAGGTCTCCCGCCGGGCACGGGCCGAGCTGAGCTGGTTCAGGCACAGGTTGGTGAGCACCTTGGTCAGCCAGGCCTCGGGGACCTCGATGCGCTCGATGTCGGCGGCCTGCCAGCGCAGGAACGTCTCCTGCACGGCGTCCTCGGCCTCACTCGCCGAACCGAGCAGCCGGTAGGCGATGGCCTCCAGCCTCGGTCTCGCCGCCTCGAACCGGTCCACGTCGTGCACGGTCAGTGCCATGCATCGATCGTAGACCGGCGGCCCGGAGCCGTCCGGGCGGGCCGGGGGGTGCCTAATGGACGGGGGTGCCTGACGGACGGGGGCCGGGGGCCGGGGGTGCCCGACGGGCGGGGGGCCGTTGTCCGTCCGCCTGACGGATGTCCGCCGGCCGTCCGCCTGCAGGATGTCCGTCGTCCGCCTGACGGAAGGGAGTGCGGGTAGGCGCACCCCATGGGTGACATCCTCGTCGGCACATGCGGCTGGACAGATCCGGCGCTGGTCAGGAGCAGGTGGTATCCGGCGGGGCGGCGGGACGCCGAGGGGCGGTTACGGCATTACGCGGGATCCTGACAGAGCAAGTGGACCAACTCCACGTGCTGTTCAACAACTGCTGCGGCGACGCGGCCGTACGTTCGGCGGAGACGATGACCCGGCTGCTCGGCCTCTCCGCGACGGCGGCTGCGGAACCGTGACTGTGTGTCAGATCCCGCACGCACGGGAGCTGCTCATGTGCGGGCCAGTTCGGCCGCGCCGAAGGAGACGTCGAAGCGGTCGCACCAGATGGTGACGCTGCGGTAGCGGGCGGGGTCGACGTCCCCGGGCACGGTGTAGTTCTGGCTGCCCTTGTTGCCCTTGAGCTTGCCGAGGCTGACGTACCGGCCGTCGTCGAAGACATGCCAGCCGGCGCGGCCCTCCTTCACCGGTGCGTCGCTCAGCCAGACGCGCAGATCGGGGCCGTTGCTGGTGTCGAGCCGCTCCAGCCGTACGACCTGGCTGCCGTCCGCCAGCCGCAGCAGCTTCACGGTGCCGGAGGTGGCGTGCTCGTGGCTGATCAGCTCACCGCTGGCGACGATCGCCGGGGACGCCGGCGCGGACGAACCCGAGGCGTCGGAGTCCGGAGCGGCGGGCGCGTCGGCGGCCGGTGCGCTCGCCGCGGGCAGCGCCTCCTGCACCGTCTCGTCCTGCCACAGCTTCCACGGCTGGAACCAGTACAGCCCGAACCCCACCCCGGCGACCGCCACCGCCAGCAGCCCGACCACCCACGGCCTGACCAGTGCCCTGCGCAACCGCCCCATGCCGTCCGCCTCCTCGCGCGCCCGTCGTCCTGCTCCCCGCTCCCTCCTCCATTCAACGGGCGGGACGACCGCCAGGGGCCGCGCAGCCAATGACGAAACCCTTACGTCCACTACGTCCACGTCGACACGGGCGAACGTGCGAGGCCCCCGGTGCGGTGCTGCAATGGGACGGAATGTCGCAGAAGGACGGACTTCGATCACCGAGAGTGACATCGTGAGCGACGAGCACGACGAACGCGTGGATCCGGGCCCGACCGGCCCCCTGGCCGGGAGCCGGAAGCGATGAGCGCCCGGCGTCGGGAAGCACGCCGTACGGGGGCGCGGCCGCGGAGCGGGCCGGACGGCCGTGGCCGGCGGAATCGTGAGCGCCGGATCGAACCGTGCGGCACGGCGGCAGCGGGGCCGCTGGGCGACCCCGACACGCAGCCCATCGGCACGCCGGCAGGCGTCCGGTGCCGGACCGCCGCCCGCGTCAGGCGCGCCGGGAGGGTGCGTTGACGTCGCCGTGGTTCAGGGTGACGTCGGCTACTCTCTGAGCATGTCGCACCCTGATGGTCTGCTCGTGAACATCGCCGCGATGGTGGAGGCCGAGCAGGACAGCCAGATGTCGCTCACCGTGGTGGTCCCCGGGGCCGTCATCACCGGGCGGCTGGCACCCGAGGCCATGTGGAGAGAGCGCGTCGCGGAGGTGCTGGGCGACTCGACCTCGCTGCGCCGTTTCGCCCCCGCCTTCTCCGTGCCGGGCGAACCGGGCGCCCGCCCCACCCACCTGCACTTCCACCTCGCCCGCATCCTCCAGGGCAGCTACGGCATCCCCGACACCGGCGGCATGTACCGGGTGGCGATCGCCGAGGTGAGCGCCTGGAGCGTGGGGGCGATCGGCTACTCCGACGAATAGACGGATAGGCGAAAAGGCGATAGGCGAAAAGGCGATAGGCGAATAGGCGAATAGGCGCACAGAAGCGCAGATGCACTGCCGCACAGACGAACAGGGCAAGTGAGGCCCTTCCGCCTGATCGGTGACCCCGCGAAAGATGAGGGGTGTTCAGGATTCCGAGAATGTGCGCAGGAGCGGCACAAGGACTGCACACGAAGGTTCATTGCTGTCGTTACCGTGGCGTCCCGCCGGCGACCACTCGCGCCCGCGTCGGCACGCCGACTCAGGAAGACACCGATGGACTACTGCACCACCTGCCGCAGGCATCTGAACGGCGCCCTGGTGTGCCCGGGCTGCGGTGCCTACGCCCCCGACATAGCGCCGAAGGTGTCGGCGGCCCTCTCGGCCACGTCCTCCGACGTGTTCGATTCCTTCAACGCGTTCGAGCCCGCCCCGAAGGCGGCGTCGGCCGGGCAGTCCACGCAGTCGGAGGAGGCCCTGTCCCCTGACACCGGTGCCGCGATGTCCACGCCCACCGGGCGGGCCGCGCGGCGGCGGCAGCGGGCCCGGTGGAAGAAGGTGCAGCGGCGTGCCGTGGTCGCCACGGCTGTCGCGCTGGTCGGCGGCGGGCTGACCGTGGCCTCCATGGAGCGGGGCACGGGCGACCGCGCCCAGGCCGCGACGGCGCCCGAGCACTCCGGCATGGGCGGCGACGAGGGGCCCACCGCCCCCTTCGGACGCGACTCGATGCCCACGCCCCCGGCCGAGACCGACCGCGCGTCCAAGTCGCCGTCCGACGGCGGCAGCAAGCGGCGCTCCACGGCCGGTACCCCGTCCGCCGCGCCCAGCACGCCGTCCGACACCCGCACCGCGGACGCGGCCACCTCGCGCACGCCGGTCGCCGCGCAGCCGAGCACTCCGCCGGCCTCCACGTCCGGCGGCGGCGCGGGCTCGGCCGCGGGTTCCGGCAGGGCTTCGTCCGGCCCGGGCGGCTCGGACACGGCCACGGCACCCCCGTCGGCGGCGGGCAACGGCGGCCAAGGCGGGTCGAACGGCTCCGGCGGCTCCGGCGGCAAGGGGACCGGTGGCTCGGGCCAGTCCGGCACCTCCCCGTCGTCCCCGTCCTCGCCCTCGTCTCCCTCGTCGCCCAGCGACCCCGCGACCGACCCGACCTCGCCGGACCGGCTCTGCCTGCTGGTCCTCTGCGTCGGCTGACCCGGCGGCCGCGGCACCGAGCCGCTCCACACGGCGTGGCGCCGCCGGAGTCCAGCCTGCCGGTCAGTGCCCGCCGACGAGTTCGCCGCTCAGCCGGTCGTGCAGGCGGGCGCCGGGATCGTTCAGGCCGGTGATCTCGACGGTCTTGCCGCGCTGGGCGTACGTTGCGGAGGGCTGCGCTTCTTCGAAGCGCGGCGCGACGGCGGGGGCATCTCCGGCCTGAGCCCGGCCGAGTCCCGAGTCCCACTGAGCCGACGCAGCGTCAGTTCCAGTCCGCCCAGCGCGATATGACCCGCGCCTCATCGGGAACGTGCGGCTCCTGTCCCTCCTCTTGCACGGCGACACAACCACCCCCCACCTGAGGAGGGATGCGCCGTGCGGACTCGTACGGGTATACGCAGGAACCCCGCAGGACCGGTGATCGCCGCTCTCGTCGCGGCGGGAGCCGTATGCGTGACACCGCTCTCCCCCGCCCACGCCGCGCCCGGCACCACCTCGGCCGACCTGCGGGTCGACACCGACCGGGACGGACGCGTCGACGTCCAGGGCACCACGGACACCGCCGGTGAGGACTCCTGGTCCACCAACCGGGGCGCGGTGATGCTGCCGAACATCGACGACGACACCAAGCGCTGCCGCACCAAGGACGCCAAGGGCAAGCCGCTGTCCGACGCCAGGCTGGCCGCCTGCAACGACGCCGCCGACGCCAAGGTCAACGGCAGCGCGGACGCCGCCGACCTGGCGAGAATCCGGTCCGTGCCGATGACGAAGGTGCGGAAGGGCGCCCACGGCAGCCTGAAGGTGACCGCCGGGGCCAAGTACACCCGCCTCTTCCTCAAGCGGGGCGGGGCCTGGGTGCCGGTCACCGCGAAGACCCGGCTGACGCCCGAGGAGCTGCGCGCGGGCGTGGAGTTCGGGATCGAGGCCACCGACGTCATCCGCGATCCGAAGAAATGGGACGGGCGGGCCGTGGTGCGGCTGACCGTGACCGCGGGCAAGCGGACCACCTCGGACCAGGTGACGCTGCGGGTGGCGCCGCTGCTGACCCACCACCACCTGCAGAAGGCGCAGCAGGTCATGGTCACCCGGGTGCCCGGCAAGGGCCAGTGGGAGCGGATGCAGCAGAAGTTCGTCAACGAGCTGGGCAAGGAGGTGAAGCGGGCCGGGATCACCCAGCCGCTGATCACCTTCGACAAGTACGGCGACCCCTGGGCGCAGGACTTTGTGGAGCCCGCCTATGTGAGCATGACCGGGCCGGGCGGCCGCCGGCAGGTGATGCGGGTGATGCTGCGCTCGGACCAGCGGGACCGCGAGGCGGGCCGTGAGCTGTTCGAGAAGGTGCGCGGCCGGAACGTCGGCGTGGTGCAGGCCTTCGACCGGTCCGGTCCTGAGGACTGGACGCTGAACTCCATGGGCAACCTGGAGACCATCCCGCCCTACGCGCACGCGGGCCGCTCCTACCCGGCGGGCCGGATCATCCAGGGCTGGCGCAAGGACACCGGGGAGAAGCCCTCGAAGGCCGTGCGGACCATGCTGAAGGCGCAGGGGCTGCAGGATCCGCTGCTGCTGGACACCTCCTGGCTGAGCGTCGGGCACGTCGACGAGTTCGTGCAGTTCCTGCCCGCCGGCACCCCGCGCGGCTGGCGCATCGGCATCGCCGACCCGCAGGCCGGGCTGAAGCTGCTGCGCGACGCGCAGAAGGCGGGGCACGGGAAGACGAAGATGTTCTCCGTGCCGGGCGTCAAGGGCCAGCCGGCGCCCAAGGAGACCATCGACAAGGCGCTCGCCTCCCGCCATCTGGTCGCCGACAACGAGATGGCGGCGCGGCGGATCGAGGCCAACCTGGCGATCCTCAAGCGGGAGACCGGGGTCACCGACGCCGAGGTGGTCCGGGTGCCCGCCCTCTACACGCGGGACGGCGAGGCGACCGACGCGAGCGGCGACGAGGTGCCCGTGCCGCGGCTGACCCGGATGGGCGGCAAGGCCCCGCTGGTGGACACGCTGCGGGAGCGCGGCCAGCAGAAGTGGCTGGCCGGACGGAACGGCGGCAAGGCCGCGAAGACGGTGATGACCAGCGCGTACGTACCGGGCGCGGTGAACGGCGTGGTGCTGGGCCCGGACCGGTATCTGGCGCCCCGTCAGTGGGGTCCGGTCGTCGGCGGCAAGGACATCTTCACCGAGGCCGTGAGCGCCGCGTACCGGCGGGCGGGGCTGAAGGTGTCGTACCTCGACGACTGGTACACGTACCACCTCGGCATGGGTGAGGTGCACTGCGGCACCAACACCCTGCGGGACGCCAACGCCGCCTGGTGGAAGGGGCGTTAGCGAAGCCGCTCGCCGGAGGGCTGCCGGGGCCGGCCCGGGTGGCCGGAGAGGCCCGGGTGGCCGGAGAGGCCCGGGTGGCCGGAGAGAGGCCCGAGAGCCCGAGCGGGCCCGGGTGGCCGGAGCGGGATTCCGGCCACCCGGGTTCAGGACTCGGGGACGGCGGACAGCAGGCTGTGCAGCACCGGCCCGGTCGAGCCACTGCCCGTGACGCCCTCCTCGACCACGCAGGCCACGGCGACCTTGCCGCGGTGGGCGACCATCCAGCCGTTGTTGTCCTGGTCGTCGGAGACCTCCGCGGTGCCGGTCTTGCCGCCGATCTCGCCGGGCAGGCCGGCCAGGATGCTCGCGGTGCCGTCGGTGACGGTGGCCCGCATCAGGGCGCGCAGCTGGGAGACGACCTTGCGCGGCAGCCGGGTGGTGGCGGTCGTGTCCTTGGCGCCGGGCACCAGCGAGGGCTGGTGGAAGGTGCCGGACACGGCCGTCGCCGTGACCGAGGCCATGATCAGCGGGTTGGCCTGGACGCGGCCCTGCCCGATCATCGACGCGGCCTTCTCCGTCTCGTCGCGCGGCGACGGCACGGCGCCGTCGTAGGACGGCACGCCCACGTGCCAGCTCTGGCCGACCCCGAAGTACTTCTTCGCCACGTCCCCGAGCTCGCCGTCGCCGAGCCTGCCGCGCAGGCTGATGAAGGCGGTGTTGCAGGACTCGGTGAAGTCCTTGCGGAAGGTGGCGCCGCGGTGCTCGGAGGTCTCCACGTTCTGCCACTTCTTGCCCACGGTCAGGTACTTGGGGCAGTCCACCACGTCGTCCGGGGCGACCGCGCCCTTCAGCAGCAGGGCGCTGCTGGTGACGATCTTCCAGGTGGAGCCGGGGGCGTAGGTGCCGGAGACGGCGCGGTTGAAGCCGGAGGCGGGGGAGTTGGCCACGGCGAGGATCTCGCCGTTGTCGATGCGCAGCGCGACCAGTGCGGCGTTCTTGCCGTCCGCCTCGGCCAGGGCGCGCTCGGCGGCGGACTGCCAGCCGGCGTCCAGGGTGGTGCGCAGCGGACGTTCGGACTTGACGGCGGGCTTCCTGCCGAAGGCGGCCTCGGTGCGCACGGTGTCGCCGGTGGTCCGGTCGACGAGCAGCACGGCGCCGCGGGGTCCGCCGCCCGAACGTGCGGCGAGCTGGGCGAGGACGGGGCCGAGGGAGGGGTGGGTCTCGCCGGAGAGGGTGTCGCCGTCGCGGTCGGTGGCCTCGACGGGCTTGCTCTCCTCGCGTTCCAGGCGGAACTTCTCGGTGCCGCTGAGCCTCGGGTGCACCAGCGACAGCTTCCAGTCCACCTTCCAGTCGCCGTCCTTCTGCTCGCGCAGCGGCAGCGCCGAGGTGTAGGTCCAGGTGCCGAGTCCGGTGATCGGCATACGGGCGGTGAAGGGGACGGTGACGGTGCCGTCGTCACTCTCCTTCGGCGCCTTCGCGGTGAACTGCGGCTTCTCGATGTCGAGGCCGGAGGTGAAGCTGCCCAGGACCTGCCGGGCGCGGCCGGGGCTGATGGTGCGGGCGGCGGCGGCCGGCAGCCGGCCCGCGGACCAGTCGGCGAGGAACGCGCGCGCCTGGGCCCCGGCCTTCGGATCGGGGCCGTCGTCCGCGAAGGGTCCGATGCCGGCCGCGTACGTGCCGCCCACCCCGAGGGCGGCGACCACCGCGACGGCGGTGAACGCCATCACCGCCCGGCGCGGGCGGCGGCGGCCGGGAGAGGTCCGGATGAAGTCGACTTGGGTGTCCATGCGCCGAGAACAGCAGGACGACCGGCCACCCGTCCAAGACACATATGAATCATGGATCGATAAACACTCGATATGATGACTGGTCGTGGACCTGGTGCGGCACCTGGAGTGCTTCGTGGCTGTTGCAGAAGAGTCACACTTCGGTCGTGCCGCCGCCCGTCTCGGCATGGCCCAGCCACCCCTGTCCCAGCGCATCCACGGTGGCGGTCTTCACCCGCACCGCCAACCCCGCCGCGGCCCTGCCGGCGGCCGACGCGGTCATCGGCACCGCGGCCCGGCTCGCGGTGGACGCACTGCGCGCGCGCCCGGCGACGAGCTGAAACGTGGGAAGGCCGGGGCCGGGCCCCGAGCTGCACACGTGGGGACGCGACGGCCCGTCCCGGCCTTCCCTCTGGCCGCAATCTGTCACGCCGCGGGCCGCGGCGCGCGCCGACCGCATCCGAACGGGGCGGGGACGGCCGCTCGAACCAGCTGAGCAAACCGAGCCGATCGAGCCGATCGAGCCGATCGAGCCGATCAAGCCCCCACCTCGGACGCCGCGCTTCGCCCCGATTCCTCCCGGACATTCCGGTCGCTTTATTGCATTTTCTCGGCGACAATGAAGACATGAGCACGGCAACGTATGAAGTACTGGCGATAACCCAGGAACAGCTGAACGTGTTCGCCGCCTTCATGGGCGGGCTGGTCGTGGTCCTCGCGCTGATCTGGGCGGTCCGCGTCGGCATGCGGGTCATGGACAAGGACGTGCACCACCCGTCCCCCGAGGAACAACCGAAGATGCCGGAGGGCGGCCCGGTCCGCGAGGAACTGGAGGTCCGCGAACCGGACGAGGTGGTCGCCGCCGAGGACGGCAGGCGCCTCATGCCGTACGAGCTCCATCAGTCGAGCACCAGGACCGGCAAGGACCAGAGCCGCAAGCGCTGGGCGCCCGGCTCCAGCGGTGGCTTCGGCAGCGGAGGCCCGGGGCACGTGTGATCACGTACGCCTGCGTACGGCCCCGTACGGCCGTGTGCGACGCCTACTGATCCCAGGTCACCCCGGACCGGCGCATGCCCGGAGCCGGGCCGGCCCGCCCGGCGGAAACTCCCGCTGCTCGCACTTGACGAATGAGCCGTGCTCAACCCATTCCCATTCGTCCGGGCCATTCGTCCGACCCATTCGTCCGGGCCGACCGGGGGACGGGCCCCCGCCCCACGTCACGCAGGTGGACGCGAGGCCGGGGCGGGCGGGAAGCGGGCCTCTCACCTCACCGGAAGCGAGCGGGCCCCTCAGCGGCCCAGCCAGGCCGTGGTGTCCGGGCCCAGGCGGCCGTCCTCCAGGGGCGCGCTGGTCAGCAGGACCTCGCCGGCCGGGAGGCTGACGGGCTCGCCGGACAGGTTGGCCACACAGCGCCAGCCGTCGCCGCGGTCGAACTGCAGCACACCCGCCGGCGTGTCCTCCGCCCAGCACAGCGTCTCGTCCTGCAGCAGCTTGCGGCGCAGGCGCAGGGCCGTGCGGTAGAGCTCCAGGGTGGAGCCCTCCACACCGTCCTGCGCCTCGACGGAGTACCCGGCGAAGTACGGCGGCTGCGGCAGCCAGGCCCCGGACGGGCCGAAGCCGAACGACGGGCCCGTGGTGGTCCACGGCAGCGGCACCCGGCAGCCGTCGCGG
The DNA here is from genome assembly GCF_039524635.1 of Streptomyces thermocarboxydovorans. NCBI lineage: Bacteria > Bacillati > Actinomycetota > Actinomycetes > Kitasatosporales > Streptomycetaceae > Streptomyces > Streptomyces thermocarboxydovorans. Next base: position 11,678 of record NZ_BAAAGU010000048.1, read on the forward strand.
CCCTTGCGGACCCGGCCGGTCTGCTCCCAGATCGGGTCCTGGAGCACCTCGGTGGGCAGATCGGCGACCTCGGGCAGGCCCAGCTCCTCGCCCTGGTAGACGTACGACGAGCCGGGCAGCGCCAGCATCAGCAGGGTGGCCGCGCGGGCCCGGCGCAGCCCGGCGTCCGGGTCGACGGCGGGGGCCTGGCCGCCGGACAGCAGCCAGGCGTTCTCGTCGGTGCCCGGCGGCAGCATCAGCCGGGAGGTGTGCCGGACCACGTCGTGGTTGGACAGCACCCAGGTCGCCGACGCGCCGACCGCGTTCGCCGTCTCCAGCGACTCGGTGATCACCCGGCGCAGCGCCTGCGCGTCCCACGGCGTCTGGAGGTACTCGAAGTTGAAGGCCTGGCCCAGCTCGTCCGGACGGGCGTACAGGGCGCGGCGGGCGTCCGGCACCCAGGCCTCGGCGACGGCCATGCGGGGCGGGGAGTACGCGTCGAGGATCTTGCGCCAGTCGCGGTAGATCTCGTGCACCTCGTCCCGGTCGTAGAAGGGGTGGGTGCCGGGCGGGAACCCGGCGAGGGCGGTCTCGCTGCTCAGCTCGGGGCGCCCGAGGTCGCGCAGCGGCTCGTCGAGGTCCTTGGCGAGGGCGTGGGCGACATCGATGCGGAAGCCGTCCACCCCGCGGTCGGCCCAGAAGCGCAGGGTTGTGCGGAAGTCGGCGCGCACCTCCGGGTTGGCCCAGTTGAGGTCGGGCTGCTCGGCGGCGAACAGATGCAGGTACCACTGCCCGTCGGGCACCCGCTTCCAGGCGCTGCCGCCGAACACGGACTGCCAGTCGGTGGGCGGCAGCTCGCCGTGTGCGCCGCGGCCGTCGCGGAAGACATAGCGGTCGCGGGCCGGGGAGCCGGGGCCGGAGCGCAGCGCCTCCTGGAACCAGACGTGCTGGTGGGAGGTGTGGTTGGGCACGATGTCGACGATCACCTTCAGGCCGAGGCGGTGGGCCTCGCGGACCAGGGCGTCGAAGTCGTCCAGGGTGCCGAGGCGGGGGTCCACGTCGCGCGGGTCGATGACGTCGTAGCCGCCGTCGGCCAGCTCGGACGGGTAGAAGGGGCTGAGCCACAGGGCGTCGACGCCCAGCGCGGCGAGATGGGTCAGGCGCCGGGTGATGCCGCGCAGGTCGCCCAGTCCGTCGCCGTCGGCGTCGGCGAAGCTGCGGGGGTAGACCTGGTAGATGACGGCCTGCCGCCACCAGTTCGGGTCACGGGAGGAGAGGTCGGGCGTGGCGTCGGGTGCGGGCTGGTGCGGCCGGGGGCCGGGAGTGACGGTGCGATCGGTCACGCGGTCTCCTCTGGGTACGTGCGGGTGACAGCGGAAATCTGTCCACACAGCAGTAAAGGTGAACACACCACCCGAGCGGTGCCATTCCCGCCCGGTGTCGAATACTCCGCATACGGGACGTTCGCTTCCGGAATGCGTGACGGGGCGGGCCTGACGTCCCGCGGAGTGCGGGCTCGCGGTGCCCTGACCGTCACCGGCTGCGCACGTCTGCGCCCCCTGGTCGTCAGCCGGTGCGCCCGCCTGCGCCCCCGACCGTCGCTCGGTGCGCTTGCCCGCGCCCCCTGGCCGTCACCCGCTGCGCTTGCCCGCGCCCCCGTTCACCCGGCGGACCAACCGCACCCCTGCCCCAGTCGTCCGGCGCGCGGGGCCGCACCTCTGGCGGTCAGCCGGTGCCTGCCGGTCCCCCGGTGCCTGCCGGCCACTCAGTGCCTGCCGGCCACTCGGTGTCTGCCGGTCACCCGGCGTGGGAGGCCGTGCCCGCGCCCTCCACCGTCCCCAGGTAGAGCTTCACGTACCGCTCCACGTCCACGTCCAGCGCCACGTCCACCAGCGGCTGCTCCCGCGTCCCCTCGTGCAGCTCGGCCTCGCCGATGCGGGGCCTGCGGTCGACGACGGTCTGGCCGCGGGTGGGGCCGGGCGCCAGGGACACCTCGACGGGCAGCCGGTGCGTGACCAGCCCGTCCGGGTCGACGACGGCGCACACCGCGCCCGCGTCGCCGAGGCCGCCGGCGTCCTCCTCGGGGTCGTCCGGGCGGCTGCCCGGCGTCGCCGGGCGGTGGGCGAGCAGCTCACCGGCCAGCCGGGCGCCCGGTTCCGCGGCCGCGCGCAGCCGGCGCACATCGGCCGCCGGGACGACGACCCGGGTGAACACGTCCAGGCCGTACATGGTGATCGGTACACCGGCGGTGAGCAGGATCGCCGCCGCCTCCGGGTCGTGCCAGACGTTGAACTCCGCCACCGGCGAGGCGTTCCCGGCACCCGCCGCACCGCCCATGAACACGATCCGCTCGATGTTCCGGGTGACCTCGGGGTGGGTGCGCAGCAGCAGCGCGATGTTGGTGAGCGGGGCGGTCGGCACCAGGGTGACCGGGCGGGGCGAGGCCAGGATCTCCCGGCGCAGCAGCGTCACCGCGTCCACCTCGGCCGGGGTGCGCCGCGGGGCGGGCAGGCCGAGGTCGCCCATGCCGTCGTGGCCGTGGACGTGCCGGGCGGAGCGCGGCGGCTCGATCAGCGGCCGTTCGGCGCCGCGGGCGACCGGGATCTCGGGCGCGCCGGCCTGCTCCAGCACGGTGAGCGTGTTGCGGACGACGCCGTCCACGTCGGTGTTCCCGGCCACGCAGGTCACCGCGCGCAGGTCGATCGCCGGGTGGCGTACGGCGAACAGCAGGGCCAGGGCGTCGTCGACACCGGTGTCGCAGTCGATGATGACCGGGATGGGCTGACCGTGCGTCACCTCGGGCTCCCTCGCGCTGCCGTGGGCCACTGACTGCGTCGACCTTACGCGCTGCCCCCGGAGGACGCCGCAGGCTTCCGGCCTGCTGCCCTCGACGACGCCGCAGGCATCCGGCCTGCTGTCCTCGAGACGGTCGCCGCTCACCGGCGCCCGCTCACCGGCGCCCGCTCACCCACTCGGACCGCCGCGCTGGTGGGACGGCCGGACCGGTGGTGCCGTGGGAGCAAACACCTGATCTTGCTCCCCAGGAGGCACCGCGATGACCCCTGCCCCGGCCGCCGCCGCCCGTGCCCTCGCCGCCTCCGCGCTGTCGCTCACCGCGCTGCTGACCACCGCCGCCTGCACCGCCGAGGACCACAGCAGGGCCGGTCTCCCCGCCGGCGTCGCGGACGAGACGACGGCCACCGCCTCCCGCTCCCCCGCCCCCGCGGGCAAGCAGCCCTCCGCCGCGCCGCCCGCCGGTCTGAACGAGGCGCAGGCGCGGGCGGCGCTGATCACCCAGCAGGACCTGGGGGAGCCGTGGGTGCCGACGCGAGGCGTGGCGACCTGGCGGGACGGACTGCTCAAGGCGCGGGTCGAGGACGACGCCGCGCCCTGCCGGAAGCTGATGGACGTGCTCTACACCGAGGAGCTGTTCGGCACCCCGGCCGGCCCGCGCGCCGTGATCACCCTCGACGACGCCTACGACGGCAGCCAGCTCCGCTACCAGGTGGCCGCCTTCCGCCCCGAGGACGTGGACCGCACGCTTCGGTGGCTGCGCACCATGCCGGAGGTCTGCGGGGAGTTCGCCGCGCGCACGGCACGGGCCGGGACCCAGGGCGTCGAGGTCGAGGAGCTGGAGCTGCCGGAGGCCGGGGACGCGCGGGCGGCGGTCCGGGTCACCATGACCGGAGAGACCGAGGACGGGGAGCCGACCTACCTCACCGTGGACCTCGCCGCCGTACGGGTCGGCGAGGACACCGTCACCCTCACCAACGGCGGCTACGGCGAGGTCGCGCCCGAGGTCACGCAGGGAGTGGTGGAACTCGGCGCGGAACGCCTGGCCGAGATCCGCCGCCAGGCCCGCCTCGAGGTCTGACCGCCCGCTCTCTGTTTCTCAGCCCTGCCGCTCCATCCCCTCCACGGCCTCCTTCGCCTCGGCCAGTCCCGCCCCGGTGGCCTCCCGGTACACCTTGATCGCCTGCACCTTCCTGCCCTCCCGGCCCAGTCCGGCGCTCTTGTCCCGCACTCGGCCTCGACGATCACTCGGTACGCATCGAGACGATCACTCAGGACGCGTCGAACCGCCTGCGGTGCGCCACCACGTCCCGGGCCACGTCGAGAGCCGTACGGCTGCAGGCGAAGGCGTCGCCGCGCAGCCGGGCCAGGGCCTCGTCCGCACCCACACCGAGCTGGGCCATGATCATGCCGACGGCCTGGTAGATCGTGTCGTGCTCGGCGGCGAGCCCGCTCAGCCAGGGTTCGCCGCCCCCGAGGTCGTACTCCTCGCCGTGCGGCAGCGCCATCAGCGCGACGGTCATGACTCCGGCCACCAGCAGGGCGATGCACACCTGCTCCTCCCCGAGGCCGCCGGGCGTGGCACGGTAAAGATCAAGGGTGCCGACACAGACGGCCTCGCTGCCGAGAGGCAGCACATGCACCGCGCGCACCCCGGCGGCGAGGGCCTGCTGCACGAAGACGGGCCACCGGTCGGTGTACGGCGGCACGGCGAGGTCCGCGACCAGCACGGGTGCTTCGGCCTCCAGCGCCCGACGGCAGGGGCCGTCGCCCAGGGTGGCCTGGAGCTGGGCGAGATGCGCGGCGTGCGGGCTGCTCGCACAGAGCTGCACCGGCATGCCGTCGCTGCGCAGCGACACGCTCGCCCCGTCCACGGGCAGCAGCTCCACGGTGACCGCGCACAGCCGTCCGGGCACCTCCCCCGGCGGCACCCCGCGCACCCCCTCGGCGATCGCCTCCGCCGCCTGCTGATATCCCGGTCCACCGGGGTCGCGGGCGCGGCCCGGTCCGGGTCCGCCGCCAGGGCCGTCCCCCGACCGCAAGGCCACCGCCTCCCTCACACACAGCCGAAACGTGCCCCGACTACCCTCCCGGGCCCCACCGAAACCGGGCCGTGACGCATAGCCCTCCAGGCGCTGCTCGAACCGCTCGACGGAGAAGAACGGGTCCGCAAGCTGGTCCGCATGGACCTCGGCGTACAGGGAGACCAGGGTGGGGCGGATCCCGGCGAACTGGTCCAGGCCGTAGCGGATGAGCTCGATGGTGTCGGCCGGCACGGTCACGGAGGCGTCTCCTTCGGTCGTCGGGTCACAGGGCGCGGGCACGTTCGTTCCACTCGCGGGTGACCGCGGCGCCGGGAGCTTTCATGTTCAGGGCGGAGCCCCGGCTGCCGTTCACACCGGTGGCTGGGCCGGGGCCGGGCCCAGGGTGGTGGTGCCCGGGGTGGTGCGGTGGCCGAGGCCGGTGCGGTAGGCGTCGAGGGCTGCTTCGATGCGGCCGGTGCGGCGCAGCAGGTCGCCGAGGAGGCGGCACAGGTCGGCCAGGTCGCCGGCGGCGCCCGCGCGTTCCAGCAGGCTCATGGCGCGGACGTAGTGCTCCTCGGCGCCCTCGGTGTCGCGGGCGTCCTCGGCGATGATGCCGAGCAGGCGGTGCGCGGCGGCGGCGTGGACCGCGCCCCGCTCGGGGGAGAGCTTGCCGAGGACGTCGCGCAGCAGCTCCGCCGCCTCCGCCGAGGCGCCGCGCCGGTGCAGCACGTCCGCCAGCTCCACGGTGACCTGGCTGCTGTAGAGGGCCGCGCGGCGGGCGGACAGCATGGTCAGCGCCTCGCGCAGCTCCGCCTCGGCGCGTTCCAGTTCGCCGTTCTGGGCGTGAACGTAGCCGCGCATCCAGTGGCAGTTGGCGAGTTCGGTGCGCAGGTGCAGGCCCCGGTACAGCTCGGCCGCCTTCGCCAGGGAGGCGTCCGCCTCGGCCAGCCGCCCCTCGGCGAGGAGAGTGCGCGCCACCGACCGGTGCATGCGGGCCACCAGCGCCGGGTCGCCGGACTGCGGGGCGAGCGCCAGGGCGTACTCCGCCGCCTGCGCGGCGCGGGCGTGCGCGCCCATGTCCATGTACGGCCCGATCACGCTCGCGTAGAGCAGGAGCAGCGCGTCCGGGTCGTGCAGTCCGCCGCGGTTGAGCTCGTCGAGGGCGGACTCCAGCAGGTAGACGGCGTAGCGGAGTTCACCGGCGAGGTAGTGGGCCACCGCCCGGCCGCGCAGGGCCGGGACCCGTGCGGACAGCGGGGCGTCGGCGAGGTGCTGCTCGGCCCGCTCGAAGTACTCGCGTCCGGCGCCGAGTTCGCCGGTCTCCAGGGCGCACTCGCCGAGCCCCAGCAGGGCCGCCGCCTGTTCCTCGGCCAGCCCGTGTGTCTCCGCCTCCGCCAGCAGCGCGGTGTACTGCTCCACCGCCGCCTCCGCCTCACCGGCGGCGAGGCTGCGCTGCGCCTCGGTCAGCCGCAGCCGCAGCTCGGTGACGAGCCGGGCGGGGCGTCCGGTGGCCAGTTCGTCGAAGGCGACCCCGAGGCGCACGGCGAGATGCCGCAGCGCCTCGTCGGAGGGCCGCACCCGGCCCGCCTCCAGCGTGGAGATGTAGGCGGGCGTGTACTCCGGCTCCGCCAGCTGTCTCTGGGTCAGCCCTCGCTCCACCCGCAGCTGCTGCACCCTGCGTCCGATGGTCTCCGGATCGTCACGTTCCCCCACCGCCAACTCCCCTTGTGCCCCTTGCCGTTCGAGTCCCGAGACCCCTACGTTAAACGGCTAATTAAACGTGCTTAACCCATCGCTGTTGCGAGGTCGCCGTGCTGGACCGTACACGCACCGCCGAGCGTTACACCCGCAGCGCTGCCGCGGCCGTGACCGCGGTCGCCGCGCTGGTCCTGGCCGCCTACGCGGGCCCCGCCAAGGCCAACACCGACAGCCGCCCCGACGTGCAGCGGCAGGCCACCGCCCCGGCGGCGGACGCGATGAGAACGGCGGCGCACCAGCGGTAGCGGTGGAGGTATTCGTGACCATCAGCGCGGCAGCGCCCTGCGCAGGGCCGCGTGCAGGCGCCTGGCCAGCACCTCGTCGGCGGGTCTGCCGCTGCCGAACAGCGGCCCCAGCTGGGCCATGAAGGTCTGGGTGAACGCCCCGTACAGCGGGGTCCTCGGACGGTGCACGGCCTTCTCCAGGGCGGGCAGCAGGATGTTCCGCCGGTAGTGGGCGCGTTCCTTCTCGTCGAGCTGCCCCTGGTCGTCGTCGCCCTCGCTGGTGGGGGACGCGGACGGCTTCCCCTGGTCGGTGACGCACCGCACCGGCTTCTCGTACACCGAGGTGCGCGTCGCCGCGAACCCCGCGTCGAGCAGGCATTTCTCGCTCTCCCGGCTGGTGAGGAACTCGATCAGTTCGGTCGCCTTGCGCGCCCGCTGCGAGCCCTGGGTCACCGCCAGGTTCTGCCCGCCGAGCACCGCCCGCCCGGGCAGCGGGGCCACCTTGAGCTGCCCGTCGTCGAAGGTGCGCAGCAGCGTCGGGTACACGTACGGCCAGTGCCGCAGGAAGGCGGTGCGGCCCTCGACGAAGTCGCTCAGCGAGGCCGCCTCGTCGGACTTGTAGGCGTCCTTGAGGGTGTACGGCAGGTCGGCGCGCCGGCGCAGCTCCGCGATCCCGGCGGTCAGACCGTCCACGGTGCCCGTGTAGCTGCCGTCCTGGTCGACGAGGTCGAGGTCCGGTACGGCCGTGGCGAAGGCCTCCATCGCGTTGACCGTGCGGCCCTCGTAGGCGTCGAGCTGGGTCGTCCAGCCCTTGTCGTAGGCCTTCTTCGCCTCGCCCTCGAGGTTGCTGTCCAGGGTGTCGATGACGTCCCGCAGGTCCTGCCAGGTGGTGTTCTCGTCCAGCTCGGCGGGGCGGACGCGGGCCTTCTTGAGGTAGTCGTGCCGGTAGTAGAGCAGGCCGACATCGCTGTTGAAGGGCGCCGCGTACACCTTGCCGTCCCACCATGCCGTCTCGGCCACGGACGGGATGACGTCGTCGTCGACCAGCTTCCCGGGCAGCGGGCGGATCAGCCCGGCGGCGGCGAACTCCGGCACCCAGGTCACGTCCAGGTTGACCACGTCGTAGTCGGCGCTGCCGGACTGCAGGGCGCCGAGCAGCTGGCTGCGCTGCTCGTCGGCGCTGCCGGGCAGCTCCACCAGCCGGGCGCTGAAGCCGCTCTGCCGGTGCCGGGCGTTCCACTCGTCGATGAGCTGCTGGCGGACGCCGTTCTTGCCGGTGACGTCCCGCCCGCTGGCCACGATGATGACGCCCTCCTCGTCCTTCGCGGAGGTCGCCGCCGGTCCCGCCCGCCCGTCGTCCGCGCCACCGGTGCAGGCGGCGAGCAGCAGCAGCGCCAGCACTCCGGCCAACCGCCTGATCATCACTCCTCCCCCGTTCCGGTCCGGGCGACCTCGTCGTACAGGGCCGCCCCCAGGTCGTCACGGTTGTCCAGGCAGCGCCCGCCGCTCGCGTCGGCGATCACCCGGTCCGGGCGGCCCTCGTCGCAGGCGCCGCTCGCCAGCGACACCACGGTCACCGGCACCCCGCTCTCGCGCGCCGCGTCCCGCACCTGCTTCAGCCTCTTGCCGGTCAGCCGGGTGTTGTCCTCGCCGTCGGTGATGTGCACGATCAGCCGCGGCCGGCCGTCGTCCCCGCGCCGCTTCATCTCGGCGAACGCGTCGAGCAGCGCGGCGCCCGGATCGGCCTCGGCGTCCTTGACCCGGGCCTTGGTGCGGATCGTGTGCTCGGCGTCGGTCCGCCGGTGCGAGGTGAACGGCAGCAGTGTCTCGTGGTTGCGTTCGCCGAGGCCGGCCACCGACCACACGCCGTACTCGTCCGCGCCGCCGAGCCCGCCGAGCGACTGCCGCAGCAGCCCGGGCCCGCCGCTCGGGCCGTCCCACGGCCCGGCCATCGACCAGGAGCTGTCCAGCAGGAACAGCACCCTGCCGGGCCCGCCCACCGTCCGGTAGGCGGTCAGCGCCTGCTCCATCGCCCGGCGCCCGGCCGACTCGTCCAGCGGGGCGGGTACCCGCAGCACTCCGTCGACGTCCGCCGTCTCGTCCAGCAGCTGCCCGCTGTGCGCCGAGCGGAAGCCGAACCGGGCGAACACGGCACGTCCCTCGTCACCCGCCAGCCACGCGTGGAAGGCGGCGACCGCCCCGTCGCGGGCGCCGCGGTCCTCGTCGCCGTCGTGCCAGCGGACCCGCACGAACAGCGGCTCCACACCCGGTACGTCCTCCGGGTACTGGGCCATCCGCGGGATCCGGGTGGTGTGCTCGCAGTCGACGCCGCTGCGCATCAGGAACTCGGGGACCAGCGCCGCGGTGCGGTCGTCCACCGCGGGGGAGGCGGGCAGCGTGCACATCAGGTCGTCCGCGGTGGGCGCGGGCGAGCCCGGCTGCGCCACCAGACGCTCCCCGCGAGCCGCGCCCCGGGCCCCCTCGCCGTACAGGCCGACGGTGGCGAGCAGGCCCACGGCGCTGTGCTCCGGGTCGGGGCGGCGCACCTCGGCGCTGTCCTCCCGCTCCTTCAGGTCCTCGATCATCTGGTTCAGCGGCAGGTCCATGCGCTCCTGCGTGGCCTCCGCGGCGAGCTGCTGCGGCACGGCCAGCACGACCGGGGAGTACGCGAGCGGCTCCTCGTCGGGGCTGAGCGCGGCCACCGCGTCGGAGTCCTGGCCCGCCTGCACCCGCCCCACGTCGGCGCGGGAGGCGGGGATCCAGATGTCCGGCTGCGGGCCGATGTCCCGCTGCGGGTTGGTCTCCTCGTTCAGCGGCTCCTGCCAGATGCCGCTCTGCGCGCGCAGCGCGGTCACCACGTCGGAGGCGCCGGCGCTGTAGACGGTGATGCCGCTGCGCCGGCAGCCGTCGTCGGTGGTGTTCGCCCCGGAGGTGAGATACGCGTCGGCGGCGGCCCGGATCGTCTTCTGCAGGTCCGGGTCGGTCAGCACGCGCAGCTCCGTCGGCGGGGTGCAGTGCGTCTCGTCGCCGTACAGCAGGTTGGTCAGGGCGCGCCCGCCGAAGCCGATCAGCGCCAGCGCGAGGATCAGCGGGAGGACCCCGCGGGTCATCGTCCGGCGCCGCGCTCCCCGGCCGCCGCCGTGCCGGGGCGCCCGGCCGGTGCCGCCCAGCAGCCGCTCGAGCCAGGCGCGCTGCCGGCGCAGCAGCCGCCTGTACCACGGCTCGCGCGACGGTGGCGGGGGCGGCGGCGGAGGGGGCGGAGGCACGGCCACGCGGTCGGTCGCCGCGAGCAGCACGTCCTCCCCCGACTTCGCCCGGTCCTGCGGCTCCCACGGCTCCGGGCGCAGCGTCCTGCGCCCCCGCATCCGCTCCCGCAGCTGCTCGGGAAGCTGCGAGAACCACACCTCCCCGCCCTGCTCCAGCAGCTGCACCAGCTGCTCGGTGTAGGGCGTCGGCGTGTCCGGCGCGCCCGCGTCGATCCGGTTGTTGGCCTGCACGCTGGCCAGCAGCAGCACCCGGTCGTGGTCGGCGAACGCCTCCCAGACCCGCCCAGCGTTGCCCGCGAAGCAGCAGTCCAGGATCACCACGATCCGCCTGGCCTTGCCCGAGGCCAGCATCGTCAGCACGGAACTGAGCTGGTCCGCGCCGAGGAACACGGCCGGCCCGCCCGCGACCACACGGGCGTTGCGCCACTGCAGGAACAGCTCCTCGCCGCCGCTGGGGATGGCGGCATGCCCCGCGAAGTAGAACAGCAGCACCCCGTCGGCCTCGTCGACCGCGGAGAACAGCGCGGAGTGGAACTCGTCCTGCACCGGCGAGTGGGCGACCTCGATGTCCTCCTCGCCGAAGACCTTCCCCCCGGCGAGCGCCGCCTTCAGCCGGAGCACGTTCTCCCTGACCGCCGGGAGGTCCCCGGGCACGCCCTGCGGCTGGTCGGCGTGGAGGTACTCGGACACACCGACCAGCACCGCCCGGTTCTGCAGCCCGCGCGGATCGAGGCGATTCACCGGCCTACCTGTCGTCGACGTCCACCGGTTCGACGGAGTCGCTCGGTGGGTCCCCGCTCTCGACGGTTCTCCAGTTCTCCTTCCAGGCCGCCACGGCCTTCTTCACCTGCACCACCAGCTCGGCCACGGCCACGCCGGCGGCCGCGTTGGCGAGTGTGATGAGGATGTCCGTGCCCAGACCCATCGGGGCACCGGACTCGTCGGTCCTCGGGCGCTCCTCGATCCGCAGCGCGCCCTTGCGCATCAGTTCCTCGAGCAGCCGCTCCCGCTCCAGCCAGCTGCGCAGCGCCGGAATGTCGCTCTCGCTCGCGGGTCCGTCCAGTCGTACTCGAATCCCCTGCTTGGCCACACCATCCCCCTCAGCCATAACTCACCATCATGGCACCGCCGTTGCTCACGGGGGAGGGTCAGGACGTACCGAGATCAACCAACTCGGATGCCGCTGTCCTGCGCGTTCCCGCGTCCGCGGGTCCTCCGGGGGTGTTACGGCTCTCTTTGTTGCCTGCGCTCCCCGTGCTCCCCGGCGTTCCCCGCGCTCTCCGCTCCTTGACTTGCCCGCGGGCCCCGGCAGGTGTGACCTGGAAGGCGAGGCGGACGGGGGGCGACGTGGAAGGAGCACCCTCATGGCTCACGCGGCACCGAGGCCCCGGATCACCGGACGGCGGCCCACCGGCACACCGGACCTCTTCAGCGAACGCACCCACGCGATGGCACGCATCGGCACAGCGGTCGTGCTCGGCCTGATCTTCGGCTTCTGGGCGGCGGCCAACGCGCGCTTCGGCGGCCCCATCACCGGCTGGAACCTTCTGCTCGGCTTCGTCTCCGCGGCCGTGTTCATCGTGGTCTACCTGGCCCTTGTGGCCATCGGCCCGAGGCTGCCGAGGGAGCTGCACGCGGCGGCCTGGGGCGCCTTCACGGCCTGCGCGGTCGGCTTCCTGGTCAGCCAGTCCCACGAGAGCATCCTGCGCTCCACCTGGCTCGGCCTGATCTCGGGCGCCGGCCTCGGACTGCTGCTCTTCTACCGCTACTACTCGCGCGAGGGCGCCCGAGGCGGGCTGGCGAGCCGCGAGGTCGCCCGGGGTTCCGTCGAGGGTGCCCGGGGCTCCCGCGAGGTCACCCGGGGCTCCGGCGAGGACGCCCGGGGTTCCCGTGAGGAGGCTCCGGGCCCGCACCCGAGCCGCGGCTGAATTCACCCGTTCGGGTGAACTTCGGGCGGCTGGCGCCTCGCGCCGGACCGACCGGGGCTGACGGGGGTCCGACCAGGACCGACCCGGACCGACCCGGACCGGCCCGACCCGGACCGACCGAGGCTGACGGGGGCCGACCGGGACCGCCCCGGATGGACCAGGCCCCCGGTCCGACCCGGACCGACCCGGTCCGCCCCGGACCGACCCGGACCGACCCGGACCGGCCCCGGCCGAGCGCACGGCGCGGGGCCACCCCCGCCGAGCGCACCGCACGGGCCGCCCGGACTCCCGACCACCCGTCCGTATGCGCACCGCTCGCGGGCGGGGCCCGGGGCGCCTTGCCTGGAAGCGTGCCCCGCAGCGACCGACGACCCGGACCCGAGCGCCCGCCGCTCGCGCGGCTGCGCGACGCGCTGGCGGCGGCGCTGATCGCCCTGGCGTGCCTGCTGGCACCCTGCGGCGCGCTCGCGGCCTGGGCGGCCTACGGGCTGGCCGACACCGGACGGTACGTCAGGACGGTGGCCCCGCTGGCCGCCGACCCGGCCGTGCGCGAGGCGGTCGCGGACGCCGTCGGCGACGGCGTCGTACGGGAGCTGGAACCCGGGCCGATGCGGCAGACCGTCGGGCCGTTCCTCCAGGACGCGGTCCGCTCGTTCACCCGCACCGAGGCGTTCGGCACGGCGTGGGAGGCGGGGAACCGGGTGGTGCACGGGGCGGTGCTGCACGCCCTGCGCGCCGAACGGCCCGCGCCGGGCCCGGTGACGGTCGACCTCGCGCCCGTCGTCGTCCGGGTGAAGCAGAAACTCGCCGACGATCACCTGCCGTTCGCGCACCGCATCCCGGTGTGGCACACCGAGATCCCGGTACTGCCCGCCGAGGACGTGGCCGGACTGCGGAAGGGATACCTCGTGCTGGACACCGCCGCACGCTGGCTGCCGCTCGCGGCCGTCGCCCTCGCCGTCACCGGGATCGCCGTGGCCGCGCGCCGCCGCCGGGCCCTGACCGCCGCCGGCCTCGGCACGGCCCTGGGCGGCGGACTGCTGGCCCTGGCCGTGGCCCTCGGCCGCCATCTGACTCTGACCGACCTGCCCGACCCCGCTTACCGCCCGGCTGCCGCCGCCATCTACGACGCCCTCACCGAGACCCTCCGCACAGCATCCTGGCTCCTCCTGGCCCTCGGCCTCCTAGTAGCCCTGGCCTCCTGGCTCACCCCCCGCTGCCACACCCCGCCACCTCCCGGCACCCCCGCACCCGCCTCCCCCACCCCCTCCTCCCGCACCAACGCCTGACCCGCCCGATCGCGCCACCACACCATCCCACCCGCACCACGAACCCCCCGCAGCCACCCGACCACCACGCCCCCACCGCACTACCCGCACCCGCCGGACCGCCATGCCACCGCCACCGCACCACCCGCACCCGCCGACGGCGAGCACGCCCCACAGGGGCCACCCGCACCCGACAACGCATGCCGCACGGGTGGTACGGGCGGGAAACACCACGCCGAAGGCGGAGCCGAGGCGTGTCACAGCAACCCCGGCACCCCCACCCCCCGTCTAACACTCCGTGCGCGTCAAAACCTCGTTCGCAACCCTCCTCCTCGCCCCCACCACCGCCCTCCTCGCCTGCCGCCTCGCCGACACCGACGCCCTCACCCCCGTCCCCCAGCTCCTCGCCTTCCTCCCCTGGCTGCTGGCCCCCGTCGCCACCGCCCTCCTCCTCAGCGTCCTCGCCCGCTGGTGGCCCGGCACCGTCTGGGGCCTCGCCCTCCTCGGCCTGCTCGCCTGGTACATCGAGCCCTACGGCAAGTCCGCCGACCCCACCGGCCGCCCCGTCGCCTCCTTCCGCGTCCTGACCTCCAACGTGGAGTTCGGCCGTGCCACCCCCGCCCTGATCGACGCCGTACGCCGCCACACCCCGGACCTGGTCTTCGTCCAGGAATGCGAGTACACCTGCGACGCCGCGCTCAAGAAGGAACTCTCCGCCGCGTACCCGCACCGTGTGGCCGACCCCGGCGGCGGCTCCGAGGGCTCCGTCATCCTCAGCCGCCACCCCCTCCGCCCCACCCCCGGCGTCAGGGCCACCATGGGCATGCCCGGCGCGATCGCCGACATCGACGGCCACTCCGTACGGCTCCAGCTCGCCCACCCCATGCCCCCGATCCCGGGTCAGACCGGCCTCTGGCAGCGCGAACTCGCCCGCCTGCGCGACCTGGCCGCCGCCGACCGCACCACCCCCACCGTCATGGCCGGCGACTTCAACGCCGCACAGGACCACGCCGCCTTCCGCGCCCTGCTCGACACCGGCCTCTACGACGCCGCCCGGCTCACCGGCCAGGACCGCACCCCGACCTGGCCCAGCCACACCACCCCCGCCTTCGGCGCCCAGATCGACCACGTGCTGGTCACCGACGACTTCACCGCGACCCGCACCCGCTTCCTCGACCTCCCCGACACCGACCACCGCGCCCTGCTCACCGACCTCACCCTGCACGACACCCGCTGAACCACCCGGCCCCCCGCCACGCACCCGAACACCCCCGCCACGCACCCGCACCCGCACCCGCACACACGGGAACGGGCCGCCCCCACAAGGGAGACGGCCCGCGACCGAAACCTCACACGCGAAACTCACACGCCCCCGCTCAGCGCGCGGAAGCCTTCTGCAGCGCCTTGTCCAGCGCCTTGGCGAACCCGTTGGCCCACAGCTGGTCCACCCGCGCCCGCTCGGCGGAGTTCGGGTAGGCGTTGGTGCAGGACGGGCCGGGGCCGCCGCCCGACATCAGCTCGCTGCACGGCCCCTGATAGTGGTCCGGCAGCCCCAGGACGTGCCCGGTCTCGTGCGCCGTCACGCGCGTCGAGTCGTAGACCTGGTTCTGCTGGTAGTCGAGGAATATGTAGCCCCGGCCGTGGCCGTCGGTCGAGGCGTACGAGCCGCGCGAGTCGTTGCCCTCGTAGTACGAGAAGTCCGCGCCGGAGGTGCCGGCCTGGAGCTTCACGTTCGACACCGAGCTGTTCCATATCTGCGCGCTGCGGGATATCTGCGACGCGAACGTCGGCGCCCCGGAGGCGTTGTAGACGACGGTCACGGCCGCCGTGCTCTTCGGGTTGGCCGCCCGCTTCTCGGCCGCCGACTTCAGCACGGCCTCGAAGAAGGCCCGGTTGGCGGCGGCTTCCTCGGCCGAGCCGCTGTACGCGGCGAAGGACGCGGCGTCGGCCGTGGGGGCCGCCGACGCCGGGGCCGCCGTGCCGAGCCCGAGCGCGGTGACGCTGAGACCGGCGGCGGTGAGCACGGACAGGGGCATGCGCATGCGCATCTTTGACTCCTAGAGGTGGGGGTGAGTCAGATGTCATCGCTGAGTGTCCGCGCCCGTGCGGCGGCTGTGATGATGGCAACCGGTGATAGCGCGGGGCTATCGGCGTCCGCCGGTCATATGAGAAATCGTGTCCAGAACCGCCCGACTCCGCCCGCAGCAGAGGGTTTTGAGACTCTGGTGAAAGCTGAACTTCCGCTTTACCCTCCCGGGGCATGGAGCTTGAGGTCAGGCACCTCAGGGCGCTGTGCGCCATCGCCGACACCGGCAGCCTGCACCGAGCCGCTCGTCAACTGGGTGTGGCGCAGCCGTCGTTGAGCACACAGCTGCGGCGCATCGAACAGGAGCTGGGCGGCGCGCTGTTCGTGCGCGCCCGCACCGGCTGCCGTCCCACCCCGCTGGGCCGGCTGGTGCTCAGCCGCGCCCGCCCGCTGGTGGCGGAGCTTCGCGCTCTGGTCACCGAGGCCCGCGCCACCGCCATGGGCGGAAAGGGACTGCGCATCGGTTCCACCGCCAGCCGCGCCCTCGCGGGCTGGCTACGCCGGCTGCGCCGCCACGCCCAGGAACCCACCCTGCACATGGACGTCTCCGCCAACGTCCTGCTGCGCATGGTCGCCGACGGCCAGCTCGACGTGGCCTTCGTGCACGAGGTCGAGGGCTGCCCGCTGCGCATCCCGGAGAGCCTGCGCATCCGCGTCCTGGTCGAGCGCGAACCGCAGTTCGTCTCCCTGCCCGCCGACCATCCGGCCGCGGCGAAGGCCGTGGTCCATCTCTCCGACCTGGCACACGACCGCTGGATGATCGACCCCTCGGTCGACGGCGAGTGGGACGCGGTACGCCGGGTCCTGCGCGACGCCGGCATCGACCCGCCGGTGCTGCACGGCGACTACCACACCGCGGCGAACCTGGTCGCCATCGGCGAGGTGGTCACCGTCGTCCAGCCGACCTCCCCCTCCCGCCCCGAGACCGCCGTGCGCCGGCTGCACGGCGACCCGCTCGGCGTCCGCCTGCTGCTGGCCGCCCGCACGGAGACGGAGCTGGAGGGCGTCTATCCGGCGCTGGTGGAGGCGTACGACGAGGTCGCCCGCCAGGCACCGGCGTACCGGGAGTGGCTGGAACGCGGCGGTACGACCCCACCGGTCCCGGCCCTCCCATGACCGTCCGCGCCCCTCGCGGCGGCTGAACCCGACGCCTGCCCCCGCCCGACGCCGATGTCCCGACGCCCGGACGCCGAGGTTTCCGTCCCTCTCACACGCCGATATCCCGCCGGCCCGAAGCCGATGTCCCGACGGCCGGATTGCCGAGGTGTGTGTCCGTCCCTCACACGCCGATGTCCCGCCCGTCCGCGCGCCACACCGCGACGACCGCGGGCCTGACCAGGCGCCCGGCCCCGTCGGGCCAGGTGCTGGCCGGGTTCTCCACCGTCGCGCCGTCCACCTCGCCCGGGTGCTGCACGGCCACCAGCACCCGCCGGTCCTGGACGACCGGCCCGCAGGTCTCCGCACCGGCCGGCACCGTCAGGAACTGCTTGAGCTCACCCCGCCGGGGGCCGCTCGTGGCCACGCCGAACAGGCCGTCGTGGGAGCCGAGAGCGCTGCCGTCGGTGGAGATCCACAGGTTGCCGTGGGCGTCGAAGGCGAGGTTGTCCGGGCAGGAGACCGGGCTGACGGAGTCCTTCGGGAAGCCGGCGAAGTAGGTCGCCGGGTCCTCGGTGTCGCCCGCGACCAGGAACAGCGACCAGGCGAACCGGGTGCTCTCCGGCCGGTTCCGGCGCTCGGTCAGCTCCAGGACGTGGCCGTGCTTGTTGGCGTTGCGCGGATTGGCCTCGTCCGCCTTCGGGTTGGCGCCGGTGCCGCGGCTGGAGTTGTTGGTGAGGGAGACATAGACCTTGCCGGTGGCCGGGTTGGGCTCGATGTCCTCGGGCCGGTCCATCTTGGTGGCGCCCACCTTGTCGCCGGCGAGCCGGGTGAGGACGAACACCTCCTCGGCGGTCATGCCCGCCACGTGCGAGACGGCCCCGTCGGCGGTGGCGGTGGCCAGCGGGATCCACTCCCCGCTGCCGTCGAACTCCCCGTCCGCGGGCAGCCGGCCCGAACCGTCGATCTCGAACGCGGGCGAGTCGCCGGTCAGCCGGGCGACGTACAGCGTCCCCTCGTCGAGCAGCGTGAGGTTGTGCTCGCGCGCCCGGCGGCTGGTGCCGTGCCGCATCCGCTTGCTGCTGACGAACTTGTAGAAGTAGTCGAAGCGCTCGTCGTCCCCGGAGTACACGACCGGCCGCCCGTCGTGCGTCAGCCGCACGGTCGCCGCCTCGTGCTTGAACCGGCCGAGCGCGGTGTGCTTGCGCGGCGTGGAGGCGGGGTCGTACGGATCGAACTCGACGACATACCCGAACCGGTGCACCTCGTTGGGCTCCCGCGCCAGATCGAACCGGTGGTCGAAGCGCTCCCACTTGCGCTCGGTGGCGCCGGTGCCGATGCCGTACCGCCTGTCCGTGTCACGGCTGCCGTGGGCGAAGTACTGGTTGAAGTTCTCCTCGCCGTGCAGGGTCGTGCCCCACGGGGTGGTGCCGCCGGAGCAGTTGTTGAGGGTGCCGAGCACCCTGGTCCCGCTCGGGTCGGCGGACGTCCTGACCAGCTCCGACCCGGCAGCCGGACCCGTGAGCTCGAACTCCGTCGTGGCGGTCACCCGCCGGTTGAGGGGATGCCGGGGGACCGGCGTCAGCCTCCCCGTCCTGCGGTCCTCCTCCACCACGACCGCCGACAGCCCGTGCGCGGCCCAGGCGATCTCCACCTGCTCGCGGGTGGGGTGGTCGGGGTCGTAACCCCGGAACATCAGGATCTCGTCCGTGTACTCGTGATTGGCCACGAGCAGCCGGCGCCCGCGCTCGCCGCGCAGCGGCAGCAGGGCAAGGAAGTCGCAGTTGTACCCGAACTGCCCGGCCTGTGCCTTCGCGCTCTGCTTCTCCGGGTCGAAGGCGGGGGCGCCGCGCAGGATCGGCTCGCCCCAGCGGATGACGACGTTGTGCCGGTAGCCCTCGGGGACGGTGACGGCATCGGTGGTGTTCGGCGGCACCGGCGCGAAACGCAGCCCCCGCGCGCCCTCCACCTTCCCCTTCACGCCCCCGGCCTTGGTCGCCACGCCCCCCGCGGCACCCGCACCCGAGGCCGAGGCCGCCGGCCCTCCCTCGGCCGCCCTCGCTCCCGGAGCCGACACCGCGCCCCCTGCGACCCCGGCCACGGTCACCACGGCCGCAGCCCTCATCACCGACCGCCGACTCAGCGCCCCGGCGATCACATCACCGGCGTACTCGTTGGCGCTGGTGTTGGGCACCTCGTGGAAGCAGGCGTCACCACACCGGTAGCGACAGGTGAGGGCGGACCGGCCGCCGGGGTGCGAACCGGACAGCGTTCCGATCAACGGCAGCAGCTTGCGCACAGTTCTCTCTCTCCTTGGTGCCCGTGGTGTCAGCGCGACGCTAGGAGCACATATGTGCGGCAGCCGGGCGGCCGGGTGAAGGCCGGGTGAATCCGCGGCAGCGAAAGAGAAGTTGAGCAGTGCGGCGACATAAGGCCCGGGCGAGGCCGAATACGGCCCTTGACAGGGCTTGGCCGGGACACCCCGACCCTGCCCAAGATCGCCCACACGGGCCGCTAACCTTACGTGTCCGTCCTGGCCAGGGATCGACGGGCATCAACTCACGCGAAGGGGTGCGCACATGGGCATTCTCACCTACCTGCGGAACGCGTTCGGCCGGTCACGCAAAGCGAGGTCCACCGAAGCGGAGGCTGCGGCTCAGTCCGCCGCACCCCAGACGACCCAGCCCGAGACCGAGTCTCCCGCCGCCCCGAAGGTGCCCTCCCCCTCCACGGAACCGACCCCGGCGACGGCGACGGTCCCGGAGCCCCGCGAGGAGCACGAGCTGGTCGCGGCCGCCTTCGACAAGGCCGCGGTCCCCTCGCAGACCCGCACGACCAGGTCCGAGCCGGCGGTCACCGAGGAGACGGAGACCAAGCGCGAGGCGGAGGCCACTGAGAAGGCCGAGCCCGCGGCCACCGAGAAGGCCGAGCCCGAGCCGGCCCTGGAGGCGGAGCCGAAGTCCATCAAGGAGGCCGGGCCCCAGGCCACCACCGACGCCTCTACGGAGTCAGCCGCCGAGGTGTCCACGAAGGCCGACCCGAAGGCCGGGACCGAGACCGCAGCGACCGCCGATTCCACCGCCGAGGCCAAGCCCCAGGCCACCA
>NZ_BAAAGU010000048.1:31301-59601 GCF_039524635.1 Streptomyces thermocarboxydovorans
CACCGACGCCTCTACTGAGGCAGCCGCCGAGGTGTCCACCAAGGCCGACCCGAAGGCCGAGACCGAGACCGCAGCGACCGCCGATTCCACCGCCGAGGCCAAGCCCCAGGCCACCACCGACGCCTCTACTGAGGCAGCCGCCGAGGTGTCCACCAAGGCCGACCCGAAGGCCGAGACCGAGACCGCAGCGACCCCCGATTCCACCGCCGAGGCCAAGCCCCAGGCCGCAGCCGACACGACCGCCGAGGCCGAGCCCGAGGCTGCAGCCGACACGACCGCCGAGGCCGAGCCCGAGGCTGCCGCGCAGGCCGAGCCGGATGCCGCCGCCCAGGCCGAGCCGGAGGTCATCACCGAGGCTGAGCCCGAGGCCGACGGCGCAGCCGAGGCCGACATCCCCGCCGCCCTCACCACCGCCTACACCGCCGCAGCCCAGGCCCTCGCGGACGCGAACCTCTCCGACGCCCGCGCCCGCGTCTACCTCGTCCTCGACCGCTCCGCCTCCATGCGCCCGTACTACAAGGACGGCTCCGCACAGGCCCTCGCCGAGCAGACCCTCGCCCTCGCCGCCCACCTGAACCCGGACACCGCTGCCGAGGACGGCGACGGCCCCACCGTCAAGGTCGTCTTCTTCTCCACCGAACACGACGGCACCGGCGAGCTGACCCTCACCGACTTCGAGAACAAGATCGACACCCTGCACGCCGGCCTCGGCCGCATGGGCCGCACCAGCTACCACGCGGCGGTCCAGGAGGTCCTCGCCCTGCACGACAAGACCCGTGCCCCGAAGAAGACCCCCGCCCTGGTGATCTTCCAGACGGACGGCGCCCCGGACGCGAAGACCCCGGCCACACAGGCGCTGACGGAGGCCGCGAAGACCCACCCCTCGGTCTTCTTCTCCTTCGTCGCCTTCGGCGACCCCGAGAACAAGGCGTTCGACTACCTCCGCAAGCTCAAGACCCCGAACACGGCCTGCTTCCTCGCCGGCGAGTCCCCCCGGGAGCTCACCGACAAGGAGCTCTACGACGGCGTCCTCGCCTCCTGGCGCCCCTGAGCCACACCGGCCCCCTCCGGCACCACCACCCCACCCCGGGCCCCCGCTGCCCTGCCCCTCCCCCCTCCCCCCTTCATCCCACCCCGTAAAACGGGCAGCGGGCGGCCCACCCGGGTCGGCTACGATTTCAAGGTTCCGTACAAACCGACCTGGGAGCAGCCTCCGATGGCTCGACACCTCATCACCAGCGCCCTTCCGTACATCAACGGGATCAAGCACCTGGGCAACATGGTGGGGTCCATGCTCCCGGCCGACGTGTACTCCCGTTACCTGCGCCAGCGCGGCCACGACGTCCTGTACATCTGCGCGACCGACGAGCACGGCACCCCCGCCGAGCTGGCCGCCAAGGAGCAGGGCATCCCGGTCGACGAGTTCTGCGCGCAGGCGCACGACGCCCAGAAGGCGATCTACGACGGCTTCAGCCTCGCCTTCGACTACTTCGGCCGCAGCAGCAGCCCGCAGAACCGCGAGATCACCCAGGAGATCGCCCGCGAGCTGAAGGCGAACGGCTTCATCGAGGAGCGGGCGATCCGCCAGGTGTACTCGATCACCGACGGCCGCTTCCTGCCGGACCGCTACATCATCGGCACCTGCCCGCACTGCGGCTACGACAAGGCCCGCGGCGACCAGTGCGAGAACTGCACCCGCGTGCTGGACCCGACCGACCTGATCGACGCGCGCTCGGCGATCAGCGGCAGCAGCGACCTGGAGATCCGCGAGACCAAGCACCTGTTCCTGCTGCAGTCCGCGCTGGCCGGCGAGGTCGAGCAGTGGGTGGACCAGCAGGCCGACAAGTGGCCGGTGCTCGCCTCCTCCATCGCCCGCAAGTGGCTCACCGAGGGTCTGCACGACCGCGCGATCACCCGTGACCTGGACTGGGGCGTGCCGGTCCCGGCGGACACCTGGCCGGACCTCGCCGCCGAGGGCAAGGTCTTCTACGTCTGGTTCGACGCCCCGATCGAGTACATCGGCGCCACCAAGGAGTGGGCGGACCAGGACCCGGAGAACCGCGACTGGCGCTCCTGGTGGTGGGAGGCCGACGACGTCCACTACACCCAGTTCATGGGCAAGGACAACGTCCCCTTCCACAGCGTGATGTTCCCGGCGACCCTGCTGGGCACCCGCGCGCCCTGGAAGAAGGTCGACGTCATCAAGGCCTTCAACTGGCTGAACTACTACGGCGGCAAGTTCTCCACCTCGCAGCGGCGCGGCGTCTTCACCCACGACGCGCTGGAGATCCTGCCCGCCGACTACTGGCGCTACTTCATGATGGCCAACGCCCCGGAGTCGGACGACGCGTCCTTCACCTGGGAGCACTTCACCGCCACGGTCAACAAGGACCTCGCCGACACCCTCGGCAACTTCGTCAACCGTGTCCTGTCCTTCTCCCGCAAGCGCTTCGGCGAGGAGGTGCCGGCGGGCGCCGCGCCCGGTGAGGCGGAGGCGAAGCTGGGCGAGGAGATCGCCCGGCTGCTCGCCGAGTACGAGGAGCACATGGAGGCCATCCAGTTCCGCAAGGCGGCGGCCGCGCTGCGCGCCCTGTGGTCGGCCGGCAACTCCTACCTGGAGGAGAAGGCCCCCTGGCTGGAGATCAAGACCGACAAGGACGCGGCGGCCCTCACGCTCCGCACGGCGATGAACCTGATCCACTTCTACGCGGTGGTCTCCGAGCCGTTCATCCCGACCTCCGCCAAGGCGATGCGCTCGGCCTTCGACCTGAAGGACGACACCGCGACCTGGGTGAGCCACGAGGAGGCCCGCGCCCTGAACGCGGTCCCGGCCGGCACGCCCTTCACGGTCCCGCCGGTCCTCTTCGCCAAGCTCACCGACGAGGACCTGGAGCGCTACAAGGAGCGCTTCGGCGGCTCCGAGGAGTAACCGGACCGAACGCGAAACCGCACCCGGCGCCAGCCGGACCGAGCCACCCCTGGGGGAACCGTTCATGGCACTGTTCGGCAACGCGCACAGCATCGACCCGGCCTCGGCCCAGCAGGACTACGCCCGCCTGCTGGGCCACGGCGAGCAGGTGCACGCCGCCTACCTGCTCATCCGTGACACCATCCTGTTCACCGACCGCCGCCTGATCCTGATCGACAAGCAGGGCATCACCGGCAAGAAGACCGAGTACCACTCGGTCCCCTACCGCAGCATCACCCACTTCTCCGTCGAAACAGCCGGCCACTTCGACCTCGACGCCGAACTCAAGATCTGGATCTCCGGCACCCCGGCCCCCATCGAGAAGACCTTCACCAAGGGCGTCGACATCTACGAGGTCCAGGCCATCCTCACCCAGTACGTGGCGCGGTAGAGGACTTCTCCGACGCGTACGCCACGAAGTCGGCCCAGGCCACCGGCGTGAGGGCGAGCCGGGGGCCCGTGGTCCGGTGCTTGGAGTCACGGACGTGAACGGTGTCGAGGGCATGGGCGACCTCCACGCAGGAGTTGCCGTCGTTTCCGCCGCTGTAACTGCTCTTGAACCACGCCAACTCGGAGGTGTCCCCAGCAGTAGCCTTGCGGATCATGTTTCTCCCAGCAGTTGCTCAATGAAGGTCAGCGACTCCCGGGGCGAGAGCGCCTGAGCCCGGATGGTGCCATACCTCAGTTCGAGGATGCGCAGGTGCTTGGGGTCGTGGACTGGCCGACCGTTGAACGCACCGTCCGAGCGGCCCACCGCCGTACCGTCCGCGAACTTCAGCAACTCAATACGCCCGTCCAGTCCGGAGTGGGTGTCGCAGTCCATCGGCATGACCTGGAGCACGACGTTGTGCAACTGCCCCACGTCCAGCAGCCGTTCGAGCTGTTGCCGCCACACCATTCTGCCCCCGATGGGGCGCCTCAGCACGCCCTCTTCCAGGACGAAACTGAGTGCAGGAGCCGGGTCACGTTCGAATGCTGACTGCCGGGCCACACGAGCGGTGACCATGCGTTCCACGTCGTCCGGCGAGTACGGCGGCTGCGCAGCCGCGATGACGGATCGTGCGTGATCCCGCGTCTGCAAAAGTCCAGCGATGACGTTGCACTCGTACAGCCCGATCTCGACCGCCTTGGCCTCCATCTCCGCCAAAGCCCGAACCTTCTTCGGGTACCGGACCTTGGCCACGTCCTCCTTCATCGCCGAGAGCAGTCCGCCCGCCCCCAGCACCTCGTCCGCCCTGTCCAGATACTCCGGGCGGGGAATCCGCTTGCCGCTCTCGATCTTGTAGACGAGGTCCTCGCCGTACCCCACCGCCTTGCCGAACTCGCCGGCCCGCATGCCGATCGCCTCGCGCCGGAGCTTGAGCTGCCGACCCACGGTGGCGACCACGGCCACGCCCCACTCGTCGTCCGGGTCCGCCTCCCACCCCGGCTCGTCCGCCTCGGTCTTCAGCCGCCGGACCTCGTTGTCCACGGACATGCGCGCCCCTCCGTCGTACCGCCTCGCATCAGCCACGCCCTACCCGCACGCGCCGCCCCGACAAGCCCGGACACCACCGGACAACGACCGGACAGTCACCGTACGCAACCGCGACGTCACTCCTCACAGTAAGCAGAAGCGGCCACGCTGAGTGACGTGAAGCAGAAACTCACCCAACCCGGCAGCCCCATCCGCGACTTCAGCGTCCTGCTGTCCCCCACGCCCCTAGGAGCCCGCCTCGCCCGCCTGCTCGCCACCGAGCAACTGCGCCGCTGGGGACTGCCGTTGGATCCTGCCCAGCTCATCGTGGCCGAGCTGGCCAACAACGCCGCCACACACGGCCGCGTCCCCGGCCGCAACTTCCGGCTCCTGCTCTACGTCGTCGGCGGCACCCTGCGCATCGAGGTCACGGACACGCGCGGTGACCGGCTTCCCCACCGACGCCCCGCCGGCCCGACCGCCGAATCCGGCCGCGGCCTGACCCTCGTAGCGGCCCTCGCCGACCGCTGGGGAGTCACCGACGGCCTCCCACCCCGCAAGACGGTCTGGGCCGAACTCACCCTCCCCGCCCCGAAGTCACCGGAGCCCGACCGCCCGCACTCCGGTGCGTCCGGCGCTCCCAAAGAACCAAGAACCAGGGAGAAAGAACCCCTCCAAGCCCCACCCCTCCCTCCCGGCGGGCGGACTCACTCCGGCGAGTGAATATGCCAAATGGATTGGATTTGGGGTGGGTTGCCTGCTCTACGCTCAGCGCCAGCGCACAACGCGCAGCAACCACCCGACATGCGTCGGCCCCCGCGGGGACTGCCATCCCACTGCGAGGGCCTGACCACCGAGGAAGCAGACCCTTCCCGATGGATACAAAGAACCCTAGCGCGGCCCTCACTGCCCAGTCCCGGAACCGGAGCAAGAACCACCCCGACGGGGAACGAATCACCGGCGTCGTCCACGACCACGTCCGCCACACCGAGAACTTCACGGTGATCGGCAACGACCTGGCCCAGCACCCGGATCTCTCCCTGCTCGCCATCGGGCTGGCCTGCTACATCCAGTCCGTACGGCCCGGCACCCCCGTCGACATCAAGACCCTCGCCGCCCGCTTCCCCGAAGGGAACACCCGCATCGCCGCCGCCCTGCGGGAGCTCGAAGCGTACGGCTACCTGCGCCGTACCCGCGAGCGCACCCCCGCAGGCCGCATCGTCACCCGCACCGTGTCCTGCAACAGGCCAGGTCACCACGGCCCCCGGGAACCGGCCGCCCGCAAGCCCGCACGCCGGCCGTCGCCCGGCGAACCGGCACCGCGCAAGCGGCTCCCGGCCGTCCCCCAGCCATCGCACCCCTGGCCCACCCTGATCCGCACAGCCCTCGACGTCCTCGCCGGCCTGCGCCGCCACGACACACGCCTGCTGCTCTCCGCCACCGACGCGGAACACCTCGCCCCCGGCGTCGCCGCCTGGCTGGAACGCGACCTCACCCCCACCGCCGTACGCCACGCCCTGACCGCCAACCTCCCGAACGAACCCCTGATCCGCCCAGCCGCCCTCCTGGCCCACCGCCTGACAACCCAGCTCCCACCCCCGCCTCCACCCCGCCCTCCAGCCCCACCGACCCCCACACCCCGCCACCCCTTCCAAACCTGCGACGTCTGCGACCGCGCCTTCCGCGCCCCCTCCCCAGGCCGCTGCCGCGACTGCCGCAACGAGCAGAGCGAGATCACATGAGTACACAAGCGCTCGGCCCGGCCGCGCCGGATACCCTGGCAGGGGTACTCCTGGAGGACACCATGAGCACATTGCCGGACCACGGACGCGAGCTGATCCCCCGCCCGGAGCAGACACCCGATGCCCTGCGCGCGGCGCTCGCCGTCGTGGCCCCGGGCAGGCTGCCGGAGATGCAGGCCACGAAGGACGAGGCGTTCGCCAAGGCGGTCGAATGGCAGTCTGTGAGCCCCGTGCAGAGCTGGGTGCTCCGCTGGGCCCGGGACATCGAAATCGCGCGTCGCCCCGACCTGTCCTCCCGTCTCGAGCATGCACAGAGCAGACTTGAGGACGCAGATCCCGCCATCGCCGAAGAAGCTCTCCGGGAGCTGACCGCTGTACTGGACGAAGCCATGAAGGCAGTACGCGGTTGAGCTGGAAGTGGGAGTACGCCTTCGGAGCAGAGCAAACCGCCCGCACCGCACCGGCCGAGTTTCTGACCCACGTGGAGAAGAAGGCGGAAGAGCTGGTCAGAGCCGCGGAGGCCATGCATCTGCACGGTCGAGCCCACGCAGGTATCGATCCGAGCGGCGGCGACATCATCGTGCCGGGCGGCATGTTCAGGTATCAGATCGTCGTACGCAGCGAGCGGGTCTACGTCGTACAGATCACCTACCTGGGCTTTTAACGGTCTAGGCCACCGACCAACCGGTGTTTCGAGTCTTGGACCGGGCTGAGGCCCGGGAATGATCAGCCCCGCCACCGAGTTGGCCCCGGTATGACGAGCGCTTCGCGGAGTACAGAGGTGTTGCGGTACACGGCGTTCTCGACGGATCCGGGTGGGGGGAATCCCGCCGGGGTCGTGCTGGACGCCAGGGGGTTGTCGGACGAGGACATGCTGGGGATCGCCGCCGAGGTGGGGTACAGCGAGACCGCGTTTCTGATTCCGTCGTCGTCGGGGGAACGCCGTTTCGATGTGCGCTACTTCAGCCCCAAGGCCGAGGTTCCGTTCTGCGGGCACGCCACCGTGGCCTCGGCGATCGCGCTGGCGGAGCGGTCGGGGCCGGGGGAGCTGGAGTTCCGGACGCCTGCCGGGACCGTTCCCGTCACAGTGGCCGAGGGGAGAGACGGGAGTCTGCGGGCCACGCTGACGAGTGTGGAGCCGAAGGTGGAAGGCGTGGCCGAGGCGGATGTGCGGGAGGCGCTGGCGGCGCTCGGGTGGGCGGGGGATGAGCTGGACGCCGCGCTGCCGCCACGGATTGCCTTCGCGGGGGCCCGCCATCTCGTGCTGGCCGCGGGGACCAGGGAGCGGCTCGCGGAGCTGGAGTACGACTTCGACCGGCTGGCAGCGTTCATGCGGCGGCTGGACCTGACGACGGTGCAGCTGGTGTGGCGGGCTTCGGAGACGGTGTTCCATGTGCGGGATCCGTTCCCGGTGGGCGGGGTGGTCGAGGACCCGGCGACGGGGGCTGCCGCGGCCGCGTTCGGGGCGTATGCGCGGGAGTTGGGGCTGGTGCCCGAGGAGGCCCTCCTCACGCTGCATCAGGGGGAGGACATGGGGCGGCCCGGTGTGCTCACCGTCGAACTGCGCGGCGGCGACCCCCGCGTGCGGGTCAGCGGTGCCGGGGCGCGTATTCCGCGCACTCCGGAGTGAGCAGGCCACAGAGCAATGGCTAAGGGCCCGGTCCCGCCGGTGTGGCGGGACCGGGCCCTCGCTGCAGCGCTACAGCTGGGCCTGCCGTGTGCCTGCCCTGGAAGGGACTTACTTCGGCTGCGGCTTGCGGATCGACAGGTGGAGTTCCTTCAGGCGCTCCTCGTCCAGTTCGGTCGGGGCGCCCATCATCAGGTCCATCGCGTTGCCGTTGAGCGGGAAGGCGATGGTCTCGCGGATGTTGGGCTCGTCGGCCAGCAGCATGACGATGCGGTCGACGCCCGGCGCGATGCCGCCGTGCGGCGGTGCGCCGAAGCGGAACGCGCGGAGCATGCCGGCGAACTTCTCCTCGACGGTCTCCCGGTCGTAGCCGGCGATCTCGAAGGCCTTGAGCATGATCTCCGGGTCGTGGTTCCGGATCGCGCCGGAGGACAGCTCGACGCCGTTGCAGACGATGTCGTACTGCCAGCCCAGGATCTCCAGCGGGTCCTGGGTCTCGAGGGCCTCCAGGCCGCCCTGCGGCATGGAGAACGGGTTGTGCGAGAAGTCGATCTTGCCGGTCTCCTCGTCCCGCTCGTACATCGGGAAGTCGACGATCCAGCAGAAGCGGAAGACGTCCTCCTCGAAGTGGCCGGCGCGCTTGGCGGCCTCGACGCGCACCGCGCCCATGATCTTGGAGACCTCGTCGAACTCGCCCGCGCCGAAGAACACCGCGTGGCCGGGGGCCAGGGAGAGGCGCTTGGTCAGCTCGGCGACGTTCTCCTCGGTGAGGAACTTGGCGATCGGGCCGGTCAGCGAGCCGTCCTCGCCGACGCGGACCCAGGCCAGACCCTTGGCGCCCTGGGCGACCGCGAAGTCACCGAGCTGGTCGAAGAACTTGCGCGGCTGGCCGGAGACGTCCGGCACCGGCAGCGCGCGGACGTGCTTGCCGGCGAAGGCCTTGAACTCCGAGCCCTCGAAGATGTCGGTGATGTCGGCGAGCTCCAGCTTGGCGCGCAGGTCCGGCTTGTCGGAGCCGTACTTCAGCATCGCCTCGCGGAACGGGATCCGCGGGAACGGCGAGGTGACATGGCGGCCGTTGCCGAACTCCTCGAAGAGCTCGGTCATCACCTTCTCGATCGGCTGGAAGACGTCCTCCTGCTCGACGAAGCTCATCTCCACGTCGAGCTGGTAGAACTCGCCCGGCGAGCGGTCGGCGCGGGCGTCCTCGTCCCGGAAGCAGGGCGCGATCTGGAAGTAGCGGTCGAAGCCGGAGATCATCAGCAGCTGCTTGAACTGCTGCGGCGCCTGCGGCAGGGCGTAGAACTTGCCCGGGTGGAGCCGGGAGGGCACCACGAAGTCACGGGCGCCCTCGGGGGAGGTCGCGCTGAGGATCGGGGTGGCCAGCTCGTTGAAGCCCAGCGCCGTCATCTTCTGGCGGATCGCCGAGATCACCTTGGTGCGCAGCATGATGTTGCGGTGCATGCGCTCCCGGCGCAGGTCGAGGAAGCGGTACTCCAGGCGCCGCTCCTCGTTGACGCCGTCCTCGGTGTTGATGGTGAAGGGCAGGGGGGCCGCCTCGCCGAGCACCTCGACCTCGGAGACCTCGATCTCGATCTCGCCGGTCGGCAGGTCGGGGTTGACGTTCTCCGCGCCGCGGGAGACGACCTTGCCGTCCACGCGGAGCACGGTCTCCTTGGACAGCTTGTCCAGCGCCTCGTACGCCTCGGTGCCCGGACGGGCCACGAGCTGCGTGATGCCGTAGTGGTCGCGCAGATCGATGAAGAGGATGCCGCCCAGGTCGCGCCGATTGTGCAGCCAGCCACTCAGCCGGACGTCGGTGCCGACGTCAGAGGAGCGGAGCTCGCCGCAGGTGTGGGACCTGTACCGATGCATCGTCGTTCATCCAGTCTTCGCGGATCGGGGGCGTCGTTTCACGTGAAACGTCCGGAAACGCAGCTCGTGAAACAGGAAACTCCCTCCAAGACTACCGGCCACCCCAAGATCGACTCCCCGGCATTACTGCCCGGTCGTCTGTGCGACAACGGTGGCAGTGTTCGCTGCATTCTTCCTAAAGTGGGGCAATGCGCACAGGTGAGCCCCTGCCCTCGGTGGAGGACGTCCTCAGCCTCCTCGACACCGGCCGGTGGCACTGGGACACCGCAGCCGGGGAGGTCACGGTCGACGCCGTGGCCGCCCGGCTGCTCGGGCTGCCCGCCGAGGAGTCCGTCCTCACGGAGGCACAGGTGCGGGCCCGGCTGCACCCCGTCGACTGGAACGAGATCACCGGTGTGGTCCAGCTCGCCCTCGCCGAGGGAACCCTCGCCGAGGTCCGCATCCGGATCATGGACGACCAGGGGCGGGAGGTCCGGGTCGTCCGCAGCCGCTCCAAGCCGTCCTTCGACCCCGAGCGCAAGGCGTACGTCCTGACCGGCACTCTCCAGGAGGTACCCGAGCCGGCCCCGGGGACCCCCGCCGGGCGCAGCGCGGTCACCGGCGACTGGCGGCGCTCCAGAGAGGCCTTCCTGCTGGACGCCGGCCGGGCCCTGGCCGAGGCGCGCTCCACCGAGGAGGTGCTGCGGGTCGCGGCGAACCTGTCGATGCCGGGCTTCTCACCGGACGGCCTGGCCGTGTTCGGCGTCGAGGGCGACCGGCTGACGGTCATCGGCCACCACGGGCACGAGCCCGGCGACGAGGGCCCCTTCACCTATATGCCGCTGGACACCGACTACCCGGCCGCCGAGGTGGTCCGCACCGGCCGTGCGGTGTATCTCTCCTCGCCCGAGCAGTACAAGGCCCGCTATCCGCTCACCTGGCCCATGGCGCAGCGCTTCGGCCGCCAGTCCTGGGCCTTCCTGCCGCTCACCGTGGCCGGCCGCCCCATGGGCGCCTGGATGGCGGCCTTCACCTACCCCGTCGCCTTCACCCCCGACGAGCGCTCCGTGCTGACCACCGTGGCCCGGATGCTGGCGCAGGCACTGGCCCGGGCGGGCACCGCCGAGAGCGAGCGGGCGCTGACCGACGGACTGCAGCGCACGATGCTGCCCCGGCTGGGCCAGCAGCGCATCCCCGGCATGAGCGTCGCCGCCCGCTACGTCCCCACCGGCGGCGGCCTCCAGGTCGGCGGCGACTGGTACGACGTGATCCCGCTGCCCAGCGGACGGTTCGCCCTGGTCATCGGGGACGTGCAGGGCCATGACGTACGGGCGGCGGGGCTGATGGGCCAGCTGCGGATAGCCCTGCGCGCCTACGCCTCCGAGGGGCACCGGCCGGACGCCGTGCTCACCCGCGTCTCCCGCTTCCTGCACGGCATCGGCGAGGCCGACCCCGACGAGACCCGCTTCGCGACCTGCCTGTACGTCGAGGTGGACCCCGTCACCGGCGTCCTGGAGGTCGCCCGCGCCGGGCACCCGGACCCGGTGATCCGCATGGCCGACGCCACCGTGCTGACCCGGCCCACGGCCGGCGGGCTGCCGCTCGGCATCGACCCGGACGCCGACTACCCCACCACCCGGCTGATCCTGGAACCCGCCGAGACCATGCTGATCTGCACCGACGGTCTGATCGAGACCGGCGGCCACGACCTGGACACCGGCTGGACACGGCTGCGCTCCCTCCTCGAGGAGCACAAGGGCAACCTGGAGGAGCTCGCCGACGCCCTGGTCCAGGCGGTGCACGGCCCCTCCTCGCACCACACCACCGGTCCGCTGGCCGACCGCCGCGAGGACGACATCGCCCTGCTGCTGCTCTGCCGGCAGGGCGAGGGCTGCGGCTGCGGCGCCGAGACGGACACCGTGCGGCCGCCCGTGCGGCGCACCATGCTCACCGTGGCGCAGGCCGAGCCCGAGCGGGTGGCGGTCGCCCGCCATCAGCTGCGCGAGCTGCTGCACGACTGGTCCTCCGCGGACCAGGTCGACTCCGCGGTGCTGCTGCTCTCGGAACTGCTCACCAACGTCCTGGTCCACACCGACGCCGACGCGCTGCTGGTCGCGGAGGTCACCGGTGGGCGCGACGGCCGCCGGATGCGCATAGAGGTCACCGACGCCAGCGACGACCTGCCCCACCCCCGCAGACCCGGCGAGCTGGCCTCCTCCGGCCGCGGCCTGATCCTGATCGAGGAGCTGGCCCACGCCTGGGGGGTCGACCCGCGCGGCGAGGGCAAGAGCATCTGGTTCGAGCTGTACGAGACGGCCGGGGACGGGAACGACGGGAACGACGGAAACGGACGCCCGCACCCGGACGGCACCCCGGGCACCGGAAGCGACTAGGTGTTCTGTCCACGGAGGTTGGTGACAGCGATCACAGCAGGGGCAGCGCCCCCTCAGGACGGCTCGCCCGCCCCGTCCTCCTCCGCGTACCGGTGCCGCAGCTCGTCGACCACGCCGAACGCCGCCGCCGTCAGCGGCACCGCCATCAGCATGCCGACGATCCCGGCGACCGACGCCCCGGCGGCGATCGCCAGCATCACCACCGCCGGATGCATCTGCACCGTCCGGCTCTGGATCAGCGGCTGGAGCACATGACCCTCCAGCATCTGCACCGCGATCACCACGCCCAGCGCCCACAGCGCGATGACGAAGCCACGGTCGGCCAGCGCCACCAGCACCGCCACCGTGCCGGAGATGAAGGCGCCCAGGTAGGGGATGTAGGCGCCGACGAAGACCAGCGCCCCGAGCCCCACCGCGCCCGGCACGCCGAGGATCAGCAGGCCCACGGTGATGCAGAGCGCGTCGATCAGGGCGATGAAGGTGGTGCCGCGCATGAACCCCTCCACGGCGTGGAAGGCCCGCCGGGCCATGGCCAGCGTCATGTCGCCGGAGCGGCGCGGGACGAGGGCGCGCACGACGGCGCCGGCCCGGTCGGAGTCGCGCAGGAAGAAGAAGACCAGCAGCAGCGCCAGCACGGCCATGGCGAGGGTCTCGCCGACCACGCTGACGCCGCTGATGACGCCCGAGGCGGCCGTGCCGCCGAACTTGGAGAGCAGCTGGCGCATGTTGGACGCCAGGTCGTGCAGGGAGGTCCCGGCGGCCCCGAAGTGCCGGGCGATGTCCTGCGCGGCGGTACGCAGCGAGGCGATGATCTGGTCCCCGGACTCGATCAGCGCGGCGACCACGATGTACACGGCCCCGCCGACCACGGCGACGACCGCGACACAGGTGAGACCGGCGGACAGGGAGCGCTTGACCCCCGCCCGCACCAGCCGCCGGTGCAGCGGCCTCAGCAGCGCGGTGCCGAGCAGGGCGAGCAGGACGGGGACGACGGCCGGCCGGAAGGCCACGCAGAGCCGGATGCCGACGTAGACGACCCCGGAGACGAGCAGGGCGACGGCGCACCATGCGGCGAGGCGCCGTACCGGGTCGGGCAGCAGCGGCGAGGAGTCCTGCACACCGCCAGCCGATCATGGCCGGCGGGGGCTGTCCTGCCCTGGCACCCCGCGTGGGTGATCCGCCAGGGCAGGAGCGCCGGTGTCACACGTCCTGCGGGCCCTTGTCCGTCATGCCGTGCACGGCGGGGACGGTGCCCAGGCAGCCCTTCTGGTAGTCCTCGAAGGCCCGCACCAGCTCTTCCTTGGCGTTCATCACGAACGGGCCGTAGTGGACCATCGGCTCCCGGATGGGCTGCCCGCCGAGCAGCACGACCTCCAGGTCGGGGGTGTGGGAGTCCTGCTTGTCGTCGGCCCGGACGGTCAGCGAGGACCCGGCCCCGAACACGGCCGCCTGGCCCAGGTGGACGGGCCGCCGCTCGGCGCCGACCGAGCCGCGCCCGGCGAGGACGTAGGCGAGCCCGTTGAAGTCCTCCCGCCAGGGCAGGGTGACCTCGGCGCCCGGCGCCAGCGTCGCGTGGATCATGGTGATCGGGGTGTGGGTGATGCCGGGGCCCTTGTGGCCGCCCAGCTCACCGGCGATGACCCGCAGCAGCGCGCCGCCGTCGGGGCTGGTGAGCAGCTGGACGCTGCCGCCCCGGATGTCCTGGTAGCGGGGGGCCATCATCTTGTCCTTGGCCGGGAGGTTCACCCACAGCTGGAGCCCGTGGAAGAGGCCGCCGGACATGACCAGGTGCTCGGGCGGCGCCTCGATGTGGAGGATGCCTCCGCCGGCGGTCATCCACTGGGTGTCGCCGTTGGTGATGGTGCCGCCACCGCCGTTGGAGTCCTGGTGCTCGAAGATGCCGTCGATGATGTAGGTGACCGTCTCGAAGCCCCGGTGGGGGTGCCACGGCGTCCCCTTGGGCTCTCCGGGTGCGTAGTCCACCTCACCCATCTGGTCCATCATGATGAACGGGTCCAGGTAGCGGTAGTTGATCCCCGCGAAGGCCCGGCGCACCGGGAAGCCCTCGCCCTCGAAACCGCTCGGTGCGGTCGTGACGGCCAGCACGGGACGCGCCACGGCGTCTGCCGGTGCGGCCACGCGGGGCAGCGTCAGCGGGTTCTCGACGGTCACTGCAGGCATGTCGTACCTCCTCGGGTACACCCAGGTTAGTTGAGCATTGAACTTCCTGCCACCCCAAACAGCGAGGAGCCCGGAGGACATTCCCTCCGGGCTCCGCACGAGCGTCGTGCGCCTCAGCCATACATCCGGCGCATCGCGAACTCCACCATCTGCTCCACCGCCTTGGCGTCGAACACCATCCGGTGCTCGCCCTCCATGTCGAGGACGAAGCCGTAGCCGGTCGGCAGCAGGTCGATCACCTCGGCGCCGGTGATCACGAAGTACTTGGACTCCTTGCCCGCGTACCGGCGCAGCTCCTTGAGCGAGGTGAACATCGGGATCACCGGCTGCTGGGTGTTGTGCAGGGCGAGGAAACCGGGGTTGTCGCCGCGCGGGCAGTACACCTTCGACGTGGCGAAGACCTGCTGGAAGTCCTCCGCGGTCATCTGCCCGGTGGTGAAGGCGCGCACCGCGTCGGCGAGCGAGGGCGCGGACGGCTCCGGGTACAGCGGCGGCTGCTGCCCGTACCCGCCCGGCATGTGCTGCTGCGGCGGGACGTAGCCCTGCTGTGTCCCTACGTTCTGGTCGTAGCCGTACATGACGCACAGACTACTGACCCCCGGGGCGGCCGGAGGAGGGCCGAGGAGTGCTGAGTCACAGATGTCCGGTTCGGGGTTGCTTCTTATTACCGACGGGTAGCATCATCGTAGCTACTGATTGGTACGTGAACTAGTGCGAGGATCCAGTGCCTCGCCGATCTCTTCTAACGGAGCCGTCGCCATGGGGCACTACAAGTCGAATCTCCGCGACATCGAGTTCAACCTCTTCGAAGTACTCGGGCGGGACAAGCTGTACGGCACCGGCCCGTTCGAGGAGATGGACGTCGAGACCGCGAAGAGCATCCTCGAGGAGCTCACCCGCCTCGCGGAGAACGAACTGGCCGAGTCCTTCGCCGACGCCGACCGCAACCCGCCGGTCTTCGACCCGGAGACCAACACCGCCCCGATCCCCGAGTCCTTCAAGAAGAGCTACCAGGCCTTCATGGACTCCGAGTACTGGCGCCTGGGTCTGCCCGAGGAGATCGGCGGCACCACCGCCCCGCGCTCCCTGATCTGGGCCTACGCCGAGCTCATCCTCGGCGCCAACCCGGCCGTGTGGATGTACTCCTCCGGCCCCGCGTTCGCCGGCATCCTCTACGAGGAGGGCAACGAGGTCCAGAAGCACATCGCGAAGATCGCCACCGAGAAGCAGTGGGGCTCCACCATGGTCCTCACCGAGCCGGACGCCGGCTCGGACGTCGGCGCCGGCCGGACCAAGGCCGTGCAGCAGGAGGACGGCTCCTGGCACATCGAGGGCGTGAAGCGCTTCATCACCTCCGGTGAGCACGACATGTCGGAGAACATCCTCCACTACGTGCTCGCGCGCCCCGAGGGCGCCGGCCCCGGCACCAAGGGCCTGTCCCTCTTCCTCGTCCCGAAGTACCTGTTCGACTTCGAGACCGGCGAGCTGGGCGAGCGCAACGGCGTCTACGCCACCAACGTCGAGCACAAGATGGGCCTGAAGGTCTCCAACACCTGCGAGATGACCTTCGGCGACAAGCACCCCGCCAAGGGCTGGCTCATCGGCGACAAGCACGACGGCATCCGCCAGATGTTCCGCATCATCGAGTTCGCCCGCATGATGGTCGGCACCAAGGCGATCTCCACCCTCTCCACGGGCTACCTCAACGCCCTGGAGTACGCCAAGGAGCGCGTCCAGGGCCCCGACCTGGCGAACTTCATGGACAAGACCGCGCCGAAGGTCACCATCACCCACCACCCCGACGTGCGCCGCTCGCTGATGCTGCAGAAGGCGTACGCGGAGGGCATGCGCGCCCTGGTGATGTACACCGCCTCCATCCAGGACGCCATCCAGGTCAAGGAGGCCGCCGGCGAGGACGCCTCGACCGAGCACGCGCTGAACGACCTGCTCCTGCCGATCGTCAAGGGCTACGGCTCGGAGAAGGCCTACGAGCAGCTCGCCCAGTCGCTGCAGACCTTCGGCGGCTCCGGCTTCCTGCAGGAGTACCCGATCGAGCAGTACATCCGGGACTCCAAGATCGACACCCTCTACGAGGGCACCACGGCGATCCAGGGCCAGGACTACTTCTTCCGGAAGATCGTCCGCAACCAGGGTGCCGCCCTGAACAGCCTCGCCGAGGACATCAAGAAGTTCCTGGCCATCGGCACCGGCGGCGAGGAGCTGGCCGCCGCCCGCGAGCACCTCGCCAAGGCCGCCGTCGAGCTGGAGACCATCGTCGGCCTGATGCTCAACGACCTCGCGGCCACCGAGAAGGACGTCAAGAACATCTACAAGGTGGGCCTGAACACCACCCGCCTGCTGATGGCCTCCGGTGACGTGATCGTCGGCTACCTGCTGCTCAAGGGCGCCGCGGTGGCCCTGGAGAAGCTGGAGACCGCGACCGCGAAGGACAAGGCGTTCTACACCGGCAAGATCGCGGCGGCGAAGTTCTTCGCCGCCAACGTCCTGCCCGGTGTGACCGCCGCCCGCAAGGTCGCCGAGACCGTCGATCTGGACCTGATGGAGCTGGACGAGGCCGCGTTCTGATCACGCGCCTGCCCTGCTGAAGCCCGGGCCCGTCTCCCGTCACGGGAGGCGGGCCCTCGCTCGTCGTCAACCGGACCTCATCCGTCGTTAAGGTGAACCCCATGAGCGCACCCTCCCGCTTCGACCGCGGCCACACCGACGACCTGATGACGTTCCTGGCGGCGAGCCCCACGCCGTACCACGCCGTGGCGAACGCCGCCGGGCGGCTGGAGAAGGCCGGATTCAGGCAGGTCGCGGAGACGGACGCCTGGGACGGGACCAGCGGCGGCCGGTACGTGCTGCGCGGCGGCGCCATCGTCGCCTGGTACGTCCCCGAGGGCGCCGCCCCGCACACCCCCTTCCGGATCGTCGGCGCCCACACCGACTCCCCCAACCTGCGCGTCAAGCCGCTGCCCGACAGCGGGGCGCACGGCTGGCGCCAGGTCGCCGTGGAGATCTACGGCGGCCCGCTGCTCAACTCCTGGCTCGACCGCGACCTGGGCCTGGCCGGCCGCCTCACCCTGCGCGACGGCTCCACCCGCCTGGTGAACGTCGACCGCCCGCTGCTGCGCGTCCCCCAGCTCGCCATCCACCTGGACCGCTCGGTCACCGCGGAGGGCCTCAAGCTCGACAAGCAGCGCCACATGCAGCCGGTGTGGGGCCTGGGCGACGACGTCCGCGACGGCGATCTGATCGCCTTCCTGGAGCAGGAGGCCGGCATCCCCTCCGGCGAGACCGTCGGCTGGGACCTGATGGTCCACGCCGTGGAGCCGCCCGCCTACCTGGGCCGCGACCGCGAACTGGTGGCCGGCCCGCGCATGGACAACCTGCTCTCCGTGCACGCCGGCACGGCGGCACTCGCCGCCGCGTCCGCCTCCCCCGACCTGCCGTACATCCCGGTCCTCGCCGCCTTCGACCACGAGGAGAACGGCTCCCAGTCGGACACCGGCGCCGACGGCCCGCTGCTCGGCAACGTGCTGGAGCGCTCGGTGTTCGCCCGCGGCGGGACCGTCGAGGACCGCGCCCGCGCCCTGGCAGCCACCGTCTGCCTGTCCTCCGACACGGGCCACGCCGTCCACCCCAACTACGCGGAACGGCACGACCCCACGCACCACCCGCGCATCGACGGCGGCCCCATCCTCAAGGTCAACGTCAACAACCGCTACGCCACCGACGGTTCGGGCCGCGCGGTGTTCACCGCCGCGTGCGAGAAGGCCGGCGTGCCCTTCCAGACCTTCGTCTCCAACAACGCCATGCCCTGCGGCACCACCATCGGCCCGATCACCGCGGCCCGGCACGGCATCCGCACGGTGGACATCGGCGCCGCCATCCTCTCCATGCACAGCGCCCGCGAACTGTGCGGCGCCCGCGACCCGTTCCTGCTGGCCAGTGCGCTGACCGCGTTCCTGGAGGGGTGACAGCCCCTCCGGGGTGCGCAGCCCCACGAGGACGGGCCCGAGGCGGTTCCCGCGCCCGTCCATGGTCAACGCCCCGTCTCCGCATGCTTTCTGACCCGGCAGGTACCCGCGGGGGCGTGGAGGCGGGGCGTGGACGCGGGGCGTGGACGTTGCGCGGGGCGCCGGGTCCGCCGGGTCAGCTCTGCGGAGCCTCCGGCTCGCTGAGCCGGTCGGCGAGCAGGGCGAGCCAGCCGCTGGGTGAGTAGGGAGCGGGCGGATCGACCTCCATGCCCAGTTCGGCCAGCGCGGTGGCGTAGTCGGTCTCGCCGAGGCCGAGAGCGAGCAGTTCGTGCAGCTCGCCGACGAGGCGGGCGGTCAACTGGGGGTCGGTGGAGGTGCGGTAGTCGTCGACGGCCGCGTCGTGGTCGTCGAACTCGTCCGGCATGTCCTGGGAGAACCAGCCGCCGAGGAACTGGGCCAGCTCCGGGAAACGGGCGTGCCATTCCCAGTGGGTGACGGGAGCGGACGGGGCCGGGCACTCGCCCTGCTCGATGCTCCGTCTGATGTGATCGGCCAGGCAGTACAGCCACTCCTGGATCTCGCCCTCGGGCAGGCCGACGTCCGGGACCGGGTAGAACTCGCCGAGCCGCAGACGGAGACGTCCCGGCGGGTTGTCGGCGTAGTCGCGCAGCTGACGCTCGGCGATGGCCAGGGCCCAGGGACGGGTGTGCCAGGTGTGGCGGAGGTAGGCGGTCAGGGCCTGGCTGGGCCGGTCGGGCGTGTCGTCGGCGGCCTGGCCGAGGTAGGCGCGGACGACCTGGTCCAGTTCGCCGTAGCGGCGGTCGTGGTCGAGGGGGCTCAGGGGCACGGTGGGCAGCCTCTACGGGTCTTCACAGGTAGACGGGGAAGGTCGCGTGGACGGTGAAGCCGTGCGGCCGGGACGGATCCCGCTTGAGGATCACCCGCGCGGCCCGTACGTCCACCGGCTCGCGGCCGGCCAGCGCCATCGCCTGCAGCAGCACACGGCCGACCGGCTCGGGCCGGGACGGCCAGGACGCCTCGATGGTCAGCCGGGAGCGGGTGGACTGCGCGAGCCAGCGGTGAATGAGCTGCTCGTTGGCGGTCACGACCTGCTGAGTGGCCCACTGAGCGGTCTCACGGTCGGGGTAGGTGGCGGTTCGGGTACGCATCTAGTCCGTTCCGTCCGGGCGGGGCCACGGGCGCTTGGGCTGCCACAGGGGGGAGTGAGCTTCTCTCAGGTGCTCGATGCACAGGCGGGCGAACATCGGGAAGAAGTCGACGAAGTCGTCGGAGCCGCCTGATCCGCCTCCCATGGCCTCACCGGCGAAGAAGCAGTCCATCTGCTCCTCCGTGTGGAAGACGGCGATGGCCTGGTAGCACTCGGAGACCACACTCGGCAGCTCCCACGGGCAGCCTGGGTGGGTCTCCTCGATGTACATGCGAATGCCCTCCTCCGTGGTGGCGTCCTGCATGTCATCGCTGATCGCGACCCCGTCCTGTCCGAAGTAGATCGGGAGAATCTGACGGAAACGCGGGAAGCGCAGCAGCAACTCCCGTGTCGTCAGAGGTGTGTCGACATAGGTGCTGCGGTCGACGCGCTCGTTCCAGTTCTCCAGATGCTCGGCGATCTCCCGCCACACATCGGGTGTGCGCTCCTCGGTGGCAGCACGGGGGATTCGCTTGAGCGCGGCATGGGTGCCCGCCGGAGATTCCTCGAAGAGATCAGCGGCCAGCCGCAACTGGAAGGCGATCTCCCGCAGATTTCGCCCGCCGTCCATTTCCGCACTTCGAATACCGCGAATGAGCGGGAACAAATCGTTCTGCCAGCGAGCCGGGTCGTCAGGGATTCTCCGGCTCCACCCGTCGTACCGGTCCAGAAGTAGGCGAGCACCCTGGAGCGTCCAGTAGTCGACGTGTTCCCGGTCTGTCATGCTGTCATCCTAGCGTCAGAGATCCCTGGGCATCGAAGTGAGCACAATGAAAGGCGGATCGAGATCCTCGTTGTAGACGAGGCGCGTCTCGACACCGTCCACGTCCTTCGCCTTTCCGGCCGGAAACGGGTCGGTTTTGATTTCGTTCTTGTTGATGCTTCTGCCGCTGGCACCGAACGGTGTCTCTTCGACAAAGATGTCCAGGCGTCGCTTCCTGTTGGGGTCGGCGAGCCAGGCGCGGATCTCGTCTTCGTTCTGGTCGATGTTGTACTGCGTCATCTTCTGCGCCGTTTCCAGGTCCTTGAACGAAGAGGCCTCGGCCACCATCGGCTGCCCATGGGGCCACTCGGTCCCCGGCCGCGGCGGCTTCTTCAGATCGTCCCTCAGTCGCTGCGCCAGCTGGTTGTCGTCCAGGCCGACGTGCTTGTTGACCGTGTGGGCGTTGTCCAGCCACTCCGTGGACGCCAGATCGACCTGGTAGGCGCCGCGGTCCGCGTCTCCCGGGGTGCTCCACTTGTGCTCGCGCTTGAACTCGTTGAGCGCCCGTGCTCCGAACGCCTCCGCGCGTGCCTCCTCCGCCTTGTACGTGGGCGCGCTGAGCCAGGCCTCCTGGAGTTCGGGCAGGAGTTTGCGCAGCTGTTCGGCTCCCTCGTGGAATGCCTTGTGGCATTCCTCCACCGCCTTGTCGGCACCGGACTTGTCCATGTGGGAGCGGAAGACGGCAACGATCTCGGCAAAGGTGAGGACCGCCGCCAGCCTGGTCATCTCGCTCCAGTCGAATCCGTCCGGGGCGAAATGCCGGACCGTCGCCTTGGTCGCCTCCAGCGCGAGCCGCTGGGTGGTCTTCCGGCATCTCTCGGCGGCATCCGCCACGTCGTGGAAGGCCCGCTTCATCGCATCGCCGGTCTTCTTCAGGACCTCGATGACGGGACGGCGGTCCTCCGGTCTCAGCGACGGGTTCGTCCGCCAGTCGCGACCGCCCGGCTGCTTCGGGGGCACGGCGTCGCCGGCCTCGGTCCGTCGCCCGCCCCACGCCGTGGTTCCCCAGATGGACTGGCAGAAGGAGTTCATGGCGCCCTGCCACTCGCCGTTGCTGCCGTCCGTCAGGTACCGGATGCGGTCGGTGAAGCTGTCCGCGGACTTCTGCGCCGCCTTGCCGGCCGCTTCCCATGCGTTGCCGATGCTGCGCAGGCTGTCCGTGTCGGCGCCGGGCGTGATCTCATGGGTCTTGCCGAGGCGCAGCCCCTCCTCGATCGCGGGTTTGATCAACTCTGCGAGGAAGTCGGGGACTTCTCCGATGCCG
This sequence comes from Streptomyces thermocarboxydovorans, assembly GCF_039524635.1. Lineage (NCBI taxonomy): Bacteria > Bacillati > Actinomycetota > Actinomycetes > Kitasatosporales > Streptomycetaceae > Streptomyces > Streptomyces thermocarboxydovorans. The sequence continues at coordinate 52,740 of NZ_BAAAGU010000048.1, forward strand.
GCCAGGAACTCGATGTCCGTGCCGTCCCCGGTGCCGGTCCACTTGATGGAGGCGACGGGTCCGTAGGAGACCTTGCCGACCCCGATCGGGGCATCCCGGCGCGGCGGCGGCCCGTACATGCCGCGCGAGTGCCAGTCGGCGGCCACGTAGGTGTTGGCCGTGTCGGTCAGGCCCACCACGACACCGCCGATGCTCTGGATGCTCTTGGCCCACACCGCCAGGAACTTCTTGGCCACCTCCGCGTAGGCCGCGGCGAAGTCGTCCGCGCCCGTGCCCTTGCCGGCCGCCTGCCGGTGGTCCACGTTCTCGACCAGCTGTGTGGCGGCCTGGTGGAAGGTGAACTGCTCGTCACGGATCAGCGCCGACGTGTAGTAGAGATGCGCGGGCTTGACGTCGAAGCCGCTTCCGCTGCCCGGAGCGGGCTGCCTAAGCTGCTCGCGCTCCCACTTGCGGCGGGCCTCCGACGGGCGGCCGTCGGGCCCGGTCGGCGGCGGGGGCGGCGGTTCGTAGTCCGGGTCCGGGGACGTGCCGGGGCTCGGTTCGGGCTCCGGTCCGGGCCGGCCGGGCGCGGGCTCGACGTCACCCGCCGGCGGGGTGGCCGACGGGCTGGGCTGCGGGGGCGGAGGAGTCGCCATCAGCCGGCCCCCCAGCCGTTCAGCACCGCCTTGTGAGCCGCCGCGTAGTTCGTGTGACCCGTGGTGACGTACTCGTGCAGCCACTTCTGGGCGGCCTCGAGGTCCTGGGCCGAGCGGTCCCATTCGTCGAGCTTCTCGACGAAGACCTCACGGGCCTCACCGGTCCAGGACAGGACGACCGGCTCGACACGGTCGTACAGGTCCTCCAGCTTCTCGTTGAGCTTCTTGAGGATGTCCTCGAGTTCGGTGGCGAGTTCCTGGAGCGTCGTGAACTTCACCGCTATGTGGTCGTCGGCGGGGCTGTTCCCGCTGGACATGGTTCTCCCCCGGTGTCTGTGGGACGTGCTCGGTACGGTTCGGGGCCGCTGCGTGCTCTGTACGGTTCGTGGCCGCTGCGCGCTCAGTACGCTTCGAGGCTGCTGCGCGGCGGCCGGGCCGGCGGCTGTGACGCGGCGCCGGTGTTCGGCGTCGAGAGCTTGTCGACCTCGCCGGCGATGTCCACCTGGATCTGGCGGATGCGGGCGACGACGCCGAGGTCCTCCTTGGAGAAGCCGTCGCGGCTCATGCGTACCGCCTGCTCCAGATGCTTCATGACCTCGCGGATGCGTACGGCATCCTCGGCCGCGGCGCGGTGGAAGTCCCGGTACGTCCTGGCCGCCGGGCCCTGCCAGCCCGCCTCGATGCGGTCCACCAGCGCGTCCATGCGCCTGACCTGCTTGTCCAGGTGATCCTGCATGTCGTTCAGGTCGTCGGCCAGCTTGGTCAGCTTCTGGGACGACGCGCGCAGGTCCGGGCCGCCTCCCTGCGCGCCGCCCGACTGCCCGGGCTCTGCCATGCCGTACCTCGCCCCCGTAGCATCGTGGACTCAAGTCCCCTGTGACTCATGGATCTTACGCACAGGTGTACGGGCGCGGCCGGAGCAGGGCAGGCTGGGCGGCGAGTCGCCGGGCGCTGGAGGGGAGTCCGGCACGGCGAAGGGGCCCACCTGTCGGTGAGCCCCTTCGGGTGCGCGTCGGTGCGTGACCGCAGGGGTCAGATCTTGCCGAAGCCGTAGCCCAGGAGCTTCTTGGCGTCCTTCTCGCGCTGGGACGCCGAGGAGGAGGCCAGGACCGTACCGACGACCGTCTTGCCGTTCCGGGTCGCCGCGAAGACCAGGCAGTACTTGGCCTCCGGGCCCGAGCCGGTCTTCACCCCGATCGTGCCGGAGTAGCTGTTCAGCAGGGTGTTGGTGTTGACCCACGGGGCCATCGTGCGGGTGCTGCCCGTCTTGGTGATGGTCTTCGCGGTGTACTTCTTGGTCTTGACGATCGAGCGGAAGGTCGAGTTCTTCAGCGCGCTGCTGGCGAGCTTCGTCAGATCGCGCGGCGTGGAGTAGTTCTTGCCGTTGCCGATGCCGTCGAACGAGTCGAAGTGGGTGTTCTTCAGGCCCAGCCGCTTCGCCTCCGCGTTCATCTTCCCGATGAACGACTTCACCCGCGCCGAACGCGTCTTGCCCGAGCCGAACTTGTCCGCGAGCGCGTACGCCGCGTCGCAGCCCGACGGCAGCATCAGGCCGTAGAGCAGCTGGCGCACGGTGACCTTGTCGCCCACGATCAGCCGGGCGGAGGAGGCGTTCTTCGACACGATGTAGTCGCTGTACGCCTTCTGGATCGTCACCTTGCTGTTCAGATTCAGGTTCTTCTGCGCCAGCACGACCTTCGCGGTCATGATCTTCGTCGTCGAACCGGTCGAGCGACGCGTGTCCGCGGCCTTGGTGAACAGCGACTTCCCGTTCGCGTTGTTCATCACGTAGCCGCCCTTGGCGACGATCGAAGGCGCCTTCGCGGCGGCCTGCGCCGGCGCCGCGTAGAGAGCTCCGGAGGCAAGCACGGCGCCGGTGGTCACGGCGACGCCGGCGGCTCTGCTGAGGCGGATGCCCAAAATGCCGTTCTTCAAGTCAAATACCCCGATTACCGTGAATGGCCCTACTCTGCGGCCAAGTTGAGGAGCGACCGCATACCGGGGCCGCATGTATCCGACGCACACCTCCGGCAGATGGTTGTGCTCCGGGAGGGGCGGATCCCGCCGGGATGGACAGGGGGAGCCCAAGGGACTCCAGGGGGGAGCCCAAGGGACTCCAGGGGGCGGGTGATGCACCCCAGAGGGCGGCACGTCCGCATGGTGAAACGCACGCAAGGACGCGTACGTGTTGTATCTATCCTGTCGGCATGAGCCTGGCCTCCGTGAGACGACCGCCCGCCGCCGAACGCGTCTACACCCACGTCAAACAGGGCGTCCTGGAACGCCGCTACGAGGGCGGCACCCTCCTCACCGAGGGCGAGCTCGCCGAGGCCGTGGGGGTGTCGCGCACCCCCGTGCGGGAGGCGCTGCTGCGGCTGGAGGCCGAGGGCCTGATCCGGCTCTACCCGAAGAAGGGCGCCCTCGTGCTGCCCGTCTCCGCGCAGGAGATCGCCGACGTGGTCGAGACCCGGCTGCTGGTCGAGGAGCACGCCGCCCGCAAGGCGGTCCCGGCCCCGCCCGGCCTCGTCGAACGGCTCGAGGAGCTGCTCGCCCGGCAGAAGGAGCAGGCCGCCGCGGGCGACTTCGCCGCCGCCTCCGTCACCGACCGCTGCTTCCACGCCGAGATCGTGCGCAGCGGCGGCAACGAGATCCTCTCCCGCCTCTACGACCAGCTCCGCGACCGCCAGCTGCGCATGGGCGTCGCCGTGATGCACTCCCACCCCGACCGGATCGCCAAGACCCTCACCGAGCACGAGGAGATCCTGCGCGCGCTGCGCGAGGGCGACGCGGAGGCGGCCGTCGCGGCCGTCCACCGGCACGTGAGCTGGTTCTCCCACCTGGCGCGGGGGGAGATGCGATGAGCAGCGCCGGTTCCACCGGGACGCTGCCCGGTGATCCCCCCGGCGGACGGCGCGCCCTCACGGTGTGGGGCATCGGCGTCTCGGTCTACTTCGTCGCCGTCATCTTCCGCACGTCCCTGGGCGTGGCCGGGCTGGACGCCGCCGACCGCTTCGAGGTGAACGCCTCCGCCCTGTCGACGTTCTCCATCCTCCAGCTGCTGGTCTACGCCGGCATGCAGATACCCGTCGGCCTGCTGGTCGACCGGCTCGGCACCAAGAAGGTGCTGGCCATGGGGACCGTGCTGTTCACCGTCGGGCAGCTCGGCTTCGCACTGTCGCCCTCGTACGGCATGGCGCTCGCCGCGCGGGCGCTGCTCGGCTGCGGTGACGCCATGACGTTCATCAGCGTGCTGCGGCTGGGCACCCGCTGGTTCCCGGCCCGGCGCGGGCCGCTGGTGGCGCAGCTGGCGGGGCTGGCGGGCATGGCGGGGAACCTGGTCTCCACGCTGGTGCTGTCCCGGCTGCTGCACGAGTTCGGCTGGACCGCGGCGTTCGCGGGCAGCTCGCTCGCCGGTGCCGTGGTGTTCGGGCTGACCCTGCTGTTCCTGAAGGACCACCCCGAGGGCCACGAACCGGCGCCCGTCCCGCACCAGGGTGCCGCCTACGTCCGGCGGCAGATCGCCGCCGCCTGGCGGGAGCCGGGCACGAGGCTCGGGCTGTGGGTGCACTTCACCACCCAGTTCCCGGCGATGGTGTTCCTGCTGCTGTGGGGCATGCCGTTCCTGGTCGAGGCGCAGGGGCTGAGCCGGGCCACGGCCGGTGAGCTGCTGACCCTGGTGGTGCTCTCCAACATGGTCGTCGGACTGGTCTACGGGCAGGTCGTGCCCCGGCATCACGGGGCGCGGCTGCCGCTGGCGCTGGGCACGGCCGGGGTGACGGCGCTGCTGTGGGCCTCGGTGCTGGCGTACCCCGGCGACGCGGCGCCGATGTGGCTGCTGGTGGTGCTCTGCACGGTGCTGGGGGCGTGCGGGCCGGCGTCGATGATCGGCTTCGACTTCGCCCGCCCCGCGAACCCGCCGGAGCGGCAGGGCACCGCCTCCGGGATCACCAACATGGGCGGCTTCCTGGCGTCCATGACGACGCTGTTCGCCATCGGGGTGCTGCTGGACGCCACCGGGGACGACTACGTCGTCGCGTTCTCCTCCGTGTTCGTGCTACAGGCGCTCGGGGTCGGCCAGATCCTGCGGCTGCGGCGGCGGGCCGCCCGGCGGGAGGCGCGGCTGGTGGCGAGCCGCGTGGAGACGGTGCACGTGCCGGCGTAGGCGGATCCGCCAAGGCGCGCAGGCGTCCTCATCTCGCCCTTCGCCGACCCGGCCTCCTGACCCGGCCTCCTGACCCGGGCCCCGCTCCCGGCAGCCGTGCGGCTGCGCCGGAGACGGGGCCCCTCGGACTACGGACTCCGGACTACTGGGTCACCCTGAAGTTGCGCAGAATCGCCGCGGCCAGTTCCGCGTCGCCCTCCGTCTTCACCCGGTCCTGGACCGCCTCCGGTGTCACCCGGCCGCAGGCCAGGCGCACATAGGTCTCCCAGTCCAGGGTGAGGGTGACGGCGGGGCCGAGCGCGGGTGCGGTCTCCAGGGTGCCGCGGCCCTGGATGTCGGTGCGGACCGTGCGCAGGAACTCGACGGGACCGTGCACATCGACGACGACGGCGGAGCTGCGCGGCGCCTGGGCCTTCTCCGCCACCACGCGCGGCAGCTCCTCCAGCAGCACGTCACGGGCGACGTGCGCGCCGGGGGAGTCCAGGTTGCCCGGGCTGCCCAGCGCCGTGCGCAGGTCCTGCTCGTGCGCCCACACGTCGAAGGCGTGGCGGCGCATCGCCTCCTCCAGCGTCAGCTCCGTGCCCAGCGGGCCGCGCACCTTCGTGGCCGGGTCGCGCGACTCGTTCCGCAGCTGGCGGTTGCGGCGGATGATCGTGTACTCGAGCTCGGCGGTCATCTCCGGCGCCGTGTGGTGGCGGCGGACGTCGACCTGCATCTCCATGTAGCGCTGGTGGTCGGTGGTGACGTGGAACAGGTCCCGCGGCAGCGTGTGGATGGGGCGGGGGTCGCCGAGCATCTCGCAGTCCAGGCCGATGACATGGGAGACGATGTCCCGCACCGACCACCCCGGGCACGGCGTCCTCCGGTTCCAGTCGGCCTCCGGGAGCGGCTGGACCAGCTCGGATATCGCTTCGATGGAATGGGTCCAGGCGTCGGCGTAGGGCTGGAGGGTGGGATGCAGACTCACGGAACTGGGACCCCTCGGCGGTTGGTACACGGGCAGGTGATGGCGGCGTTGCCTGTGGGCGGTGGCTGCACTCGGCGGGTGTCTCGGGAGGCTAAGTTACGCTGCGGAGAGGCACCCCGGCAGTGCTTTCGTGTGACGATCGTAGGCCCGTGGGTACGGGTCGAATGCCAGGACGGTGGTACTGTGCGCGCATCCTTGCTCCAAGTCGCCGTGAACGAGGACGAATCGGTCGAAGCACGCCGGCTTCGGGTCGCGGGGATGGTACGGGATCAGGCGGGAGCCGATCTCGTCGTCCTGCCGGAATTGTGGACCACCGGCGCCTTCGCCTACGAGGCCTTCGGGACCGAGGCGGAACCCCTCGAAGGCCCGACCTGTGAGGCCATGGCCAAGGCCGCGCGCGACGCGGGCGTATGGCTGCACGCCGGGTCCATCCCCGAGCGCGACCCGGACGGTCCGCTCTACAACACCTCTCTCGTCTTCTCCCCCTCCGGTGCGCTGGCCGCCGCCTACCGCAAGATCCACCGCTTCGGCTTCGACCAGGGCGAGGCCGTGCTGATGGGGGCGGGCGACGAGCTGGTGACGGTGCGTCTGCCGCAGACCACGCTGGGCGTGGCCACCTGTTACGACCTCCGTTTCCCCGAACTCTTCCGCGGTCTCGTCGATGCCGGTGCCGAGACCTTCGTGGTGCCGGCGGGCTGGCCGGAGCGCCGGCGGTCGCACTGGACGCTGCTGGCTCAGGCGCGGGCGGTGGAGAACCAGGCGTTCGTGCTCGCCTGTGGAACGGCCGGGACGCACGCGGGGGTTCCGCAGGCGGGTCACTCGATCGTGGTCGATCCGTGGGGCGAGGTACTGGCGCAGGCCGGCCCCGGCGAGGAGGTCCTGACCGTCGACTTCGACCCCGCCACGGTGGCCGGCACCCGCGAACGCTTCCCCGCCCTCAAGGACCGCGTCCTGGGCCTGGAACCCCCGAAGCGCCGCTGACCGCAGACCTCGCTGGGCCGCGGCTGCTTCCTAGGGCCTCTCGTTTGGATCAGCCTGCGGGAATCGCCGGTGCCTTGTCAGCACCGGTGAGCGGGGTCTGGTGCGTGCAGCTGCAAG
>NZ_BAAAGU010000049.1:0-59269 GCF_039524635.1 Streptomyces thermocarboxydovorans
GCAGTCGGATCGAACGTCACCGTTCATCCAACCGCCCCAACCACCAACCCGGCGAACCTATGCGGTCACAGCACTAGAGGACCTGCGGCAGATCGCCAAGGAGCGCGGTACGTCCATGAAGGCGCTCGTGCGCGAGGCGGCGGCGGCCGACATAGCCCGCCACCGGGCGCTTCAGGAGGGGGCGGAGGCCTTCCGCCGCTTCTTCTCCTCCCATGCCGACGAGTTCGCGGCCGCCTTCCCGGACGACGAACCTCCCGCCAAGAGTGAGGGGCGGGTCGCCTGACCCATGGCATCCGTCCTCCACATCGACGTGCCCTGGCTGCTCCAGCGGCACGAGGAGGTCCTCCCGGACCAGCCCGTCATCAACGACTTCTCCGCGCTGGTCGCCGCCGTCGCCCGGCACCGCGTGGACCCGCCGCGCCTCGGTGTGGACTCCGACCCCGCCTGGCGGGCCGCGGCCCTGCTGCACACCCTCGCCGTGCTCCGGCCGCTGCCCTCGGCCAACGCGCGTTTCGCCTGTGCGACCGCGGTGGCGTACATGTTCGTCAGCGGCGTCGGCATCGACCCGCCCTACGGGGCGCTGGTCGACCTGGCGCGCGATCTGATGTCCGGTGAGACCGACATCTACGGGGCCGCCGACCGGCTCCGCTCCTGGCAGATCTGACCGCCGGACGCGGCCAACGCGCGAGGCGGGGGAGCAGTGTGCGGCCTCTCGGGCCGCCGGCCGAGGGCGGGAGGAGAACAGGGCCGGCGGCCGTTCGCGCAGGAGAGCAGCCGTCCTGCGCCTGACCTCCGAGAAGGGCCGTGACCAGTTGACTACGCCCCGGCGTGCGCCGGGAGCGTGCGCGGCGCGGTCGGCTGGGGCGTGCCGTTCACGCGGGGTGTGCGGGCCGCCCGAAAACCTGGACCGAAAGTCGTTTCGAGGAAGAACGCACCCCTTTTTCTTTCTGACTTTTTGTCAACGCGCAGATCTTCCTCATGCACCTTGTTGCACATGTGCCGCTTGTGCGAGAGTGAGCCATCCGCGGGGGGTAAAGACCGGGGATCGCACACGTGTTGAGCAACCGGGTCCGATTCACCGGCGGTGAATTCGCGCTCCCCGCGCTCACGCCAAAGAGGTATGAACCAGTCGGGCTTCCTTTTCGGCGTACCGCAACTCCTGTGTCACCTGCGCGTGGGAAGGAACCATCTCAGTGCCCACCCCCCACCCCCCTCGACCTCCGTTCCCGCCGCCCGGCGGGGATCACGGTGAGTCCGACGAGTCCCTCGCCGCCCGGCTGCGGGGCCGTCCGGAGGGCGAGGCCGCCGATTCCGTCGCGCTGCTGACGGCTCGGCACTGGCAGTCCATCTACGACTACGCCACCGTCTGCCTCGCCTCCTCGGGGCGGCTCGCGGCCATGGTCGCCGCGGCCGCCCTGCACCGCGTCCTGAACCGGGTCACCGCCGGGGAATCGGCCGCCGCGCTGCGCCCGGAACTCCTGGTGGCCGTACGGGACACGGTCCGCGCGTGGGCGGAAGACGATCGAATAACAAATGCGCTGCCGGGCTTGCAGAAACCGGCGGGCGGGCGCGGCATGCGCGCCGCCACCACCATGACTCCGGAAAATCGCACGCTCGCCCAGCGGGCATTTCGGTCGCTGCCCGGACATGCGCGCTGTTTGCTCTGGCATGTCGAGGTGGAGGCCGAACCCATATCCGTGCCCGCCGGGCTGCTCGGCATGGACGCCGACATCGCCTCGGGCGCTCTCGAACAGGCCCGGGACAGATTCCGTCAGGCATGTGTCCATGCCCATCAAGAACTGGCACCGAGCAAGGACTGCCGGTTCTACAACCGCCTGCTCGACGTCCCGATCCGCCGCGGCGGGGGCCTGCTGCCGGATGTGCGCAACCACTTGGCGGAGTGCCGCCACTGCCGTGACGCGGCGGACCAGCTCGGCCACTTCGAGGGCGGGCTGGGCACCCTCATCGCCGAGGCGGTCCTCGGCTGGGGGGCCCGCCGCTATCTCGACTCCCGACCCGGCCGCACCTCCTCCGGCCACGGCGGGCGCGCGGCGCCCCGCGGCCGCCGCCGCGGCGGTCACGGCGGTCACGGTGGCAGCGGACGCCACGGGCTGCTGTCCCGGATCCCGGTCCCGGCCCGGCTGCACGGCCTGAGCCTGCCGGATCCGGTGCGCTCCACCCGGACGCTGCTCACCGGCCTCGGCGCCGTGTCGGCCGGCGTGCTGGTCAGCGTGCTCATCGCCGGACCCTCCTCGCCGGGCGGCGGGGGCGCCGACCCCACCGGAGCCAGCAGCAGCGCGGGCGGCCGGGGCGTCGTGCCGTCGGTGTCCCCGCCCGGCGTCGCCGGACTGCCCACGGCAGCGGGGCAGGTGCGGCTGCGCAACGTCGGCTCCGGGCTGTGCCTCGACACCCGGGGCGAGCCCCGGGACGGGGCCGGCATCCGGCTCGCGGACTGCTCCTCGGGGTGGAGCCAGCAGTGGACGTTCGAGGACGACGGGCTGCTGCGCAGCGTCGCCGACCCCGGGCTGTGCCTGGACTCGCACAAGGACGCCGGTGTCGTGGTGCTGGGCACCTGCGCCGAGCCGGACGACGGGCGGGGCGACGACGTGCGCTACGACCTGACCCCGCTCGGCGAGCTGCTGCCCCGCTGGGACCCGCAGCTGGCGCTCACCCCGGCGGGCCTCGACGCGAACGCTGACATCGTCGTCAAGGTGCGGGACCGGACGACGGGTCAGCGCTGGGTGACCGACCCGGTGGGCGACACCGCCACCGGTTCGCTGTCGATCAGCGACTCCGCCACCCGGGCCGCCCGGCACGCCTCGCTGACCGAGCCCCTGTCATGAGGTGAACCGCCCCGGCCGGGACAGGCCGACGTGCGCCCCAGCCGGGGTGGGCAAGGGCCCGCCTCGGCCGGGGCGGGCGAGGGCCTGCCCCGGCCCGTACGGGCCATGGTCCGCCCGTCAGGCCGGGCCCTCCACCAGATCGGCGGATGTGACGGTGGCGCAGCCGGCGTGCCCGGACAGGGCGAGGGTGAGGTCCAGTTCGGCCAGCAGGCAGCGGATCACATGCTCGACGCCCGCCTGCCCGTCGAGCCCGAGCCCGTAGACGTACGGCCGCCCGAGCAGCACCGCCCGCGCACCGAGCGCCAGCGCCTTGAACACGTCGTCGCCGGTGCGCACCCCGCTGTCGAACAGCACCGTGAGCCGGTCGCCCACGGCCTTCACCACGCCCGGCAGCGCGTCCGCCGCGCCGATGGCCCCGGCCACCTGGCGGCCGCCGTGGTTGGACACCACCACCCCGTCCATCCCGGCGTCGGCCGCGAGCCGCGCGTCGTCGGGGTGCAGCACGCCCTTGAGGACGATCGGCCCGTCCCAGTTCTCCCGCAGGAAGGCGAGGTCCGGCCAGGTCTTGGCCGGGTCGGAGAACATGCCGACGAAGTGCAGCACCGCCGCGTTGAGGTCCTCGTGCACGGGCTTGGCCAGTCCCGCCTGGAAGGCGGGATCCGAGAAGTAGTTGGCGGTGCCCACCCCGCGCAGGAACGGCAGATACGCCTGGTCGAGGTCGCGGGGGCGCCAGGACAGCAGGGGAGTGTCCAGGGTGACCACCAGCACGGAGTACCCGGCGGCCTTCGCCCGCCCGAGGAAGCTGCGGGCCACCTCCGGATCCTTCGGCCAGTACAGCTGGAACCAGCGCTCCGCGTCGCCCATCGCCTCCGCGACCTGCTCCATCGGCGTGCTGGAGGCGGACGAGAGGATGAACGGCACGCCCTGGGCGGCAGCGGCCCGGGCGGCCGCCGTCTCGCCCTCCGGGTGCATGATCGACAGCACCCCGACGGGCGCCAGCGCCAGCGGCGCCGGGAGCGAGCGGCCCAGCACCTCGACCGACAGATCGCGCTCGTGCACGTCCCGCAGCATGCGCGGCACGATCCGGCGGCGCTCCAGGGCAGCCCGGTTGGCGCGCGCGGTGCTGCCGTCGCCGGCGCTGCCCGCGACATAGCCGACCGGACCCGGCCCGAGCCGCCGCTCCGTCAGCTCCTCCAGCCGGGTCAGATCCGTGGGCAGCCGGGGCACGGCCCCCGACATGCCGTTCAGATAGATCTCGTACTGGAAGTCCGCCCAGTGCTTGCCCATACGAGCCGACCCGCCTTTCCTCGTCACACCGTCCGGCCTGCCGGGCCGACCATACCGGCCGGTACGCGGAAACGTACCTGCTCGGAGGGCATCGGATCGGGTATCGGATCGGTGTAGGGGCGGAAGCGTTCAGGATCCGTGCGCGGCCAAGCGGTCAGCACCCGTCTGCGCCGAAGCGGTCAGCACCCGTCCGCGGCGAAGCGATCAGGACCCGGCCGCGGCGAGGATCCGGGCCAGCTCCCGGGGGCGGGAGAACATCGGCCAGTGGCCGGTGTTCATGCGGACCAGCTCCCAGCGGTCGCTGTGCAGCAGCTCGTTCACCGCCGGCATCGGCTCCTCGCCGTCCAGCAGGCACTTGACGTAGATCGCGGGCAGCTGGCCCAGCTTTCCTTGCAGGACGGCGGGTTCGGTGAGGCAGGCGCCGGGGTGAGGGGTCGCGCGGGACAGGAGAAGGTCGATCTGCTGGTCCGTCAGTTCCTGGCCCGCGAACTCCTCCCGGGGCAACGGCGGCCAGAAACCGCCGTGCTCCTCGATGGAGCGCCGCACCTCCTCGCTCGGCCAGCCGGACAGGAGCGTCTCCCCGTCCACCGGGACATTGGCGTCGACGAACACCACCCGCCCAAGACGGTCGCCGATCCGCTCGGCGGCCAGGCCGACCGGTATCCCGGCGTAGCTGTGCCCGACGAGCACGACATCCCGCAGGTCGAGGCGCTCCACCTCCGTCACCACGTCCTGCACATGGGTCTCCAGCCCGGCCGGGACGCCCTGCCGCTCAGCCAGTCCGGACAGTGTCAGCGGGTGGACGTCGTGCCCGGCCTCCCGCAGCTCGGCCGTCACCTCGTCCCACGCCCACGCACCGAGCCACGCACCTGCCACAAGCATGAATCGCGTCATGCCCGGACTCTAACCGCCGCCACTGACAACGCCGTTCGCCCACCGCCGGCGGCGGGGAGCGTTCCCGGGACTCCCGGAACCGGTCCTCGATCGCCACGAGACCGACCGATCATGAACACCGGGGCTCCGGAACCGCTCTGCGGAGGACAGAAACGGAATGTTTCAGGCCTATTAACGAGCAGCTGGGTTTTGGCCATCTGGCAATTTCCCACACACCGTAGCCGTGTGATTACGCGGTCGGCGCGCATCCCTCCCGTGACTTCCCGCCACTGATTCAACACGCAATGTTACTGAAATCCGCACGGTCGAGATGAGTTTCCGCGGCGGACTCGGCAGACTCCGGCACGCCGGTTCGGCACCGACCGAGCTCGAGCCGGCGCTTTCACACGAGCGGAAGGATGCACACAATGCGGAACACCGCGCGCTGGGCCACCACTCTCGGCCTCACGGCCGCCGCCGTCCTCGCACCCCTGGCGGGTGCCGCGTCGGCAGCCCCGGGATCCGGCCCGTCCGCGCTCTACGCCCCCTCGGCCCTGGTGCTGACCGTGGGTCACGGCGAGAACGCGATGAGCGCCACACCGGAACGCGCGGTCACCTTGACCTGTGCCCCCCGGCCCTCGGGCACCCACCCCGCCGCCGCCTCGGCCTGTGACGAGCTGCGCGGCGTGGGCGGCAACCTCAGCGCCCTGACGATGCGCCCGGGCGTCTTCTGCACCAAGCAGTACGACCCGGTCGTCGTCACCGTCGACGGCGTCTGGGAGGGCAAGCGCGTCTCCTACGAGCGCACCTTCGGCAACGCCTGCGTGATGAACGCGCACGGTTCTGCCGTCTTCGCCTTCTGAGACCGGGATCGCACGGTTCCCGTGACCGCGCGGCGGTTCGCAGATTGGGGAGTGCGAGCCCCCTCGCGGAACGTGCGATCTCGCGCAAGGAGGCCGGCGGGCGGAGTGGGGCCGCCCGCCGGCCTTCGGCCCTTGCGCACCGGGCCCGAAGTGCACGCGATGTGCACTCGGGCCCCTTTCCGCATCAGGGACCCGTACTCGGGCTTCCGTATCAAGGCCCGAGGACTCAGCCCCGGTCGCGGTGGCTGGTGTCGCACCACGGATAGCGCCGGCTGCGGCGGCAGGTGCACAGGGCGACCCGGAAGCGGTCCGAGCGCAGGACCGTTCCGTCCTCCAGCTCCACCTCCACCGGACCCTCCACCAGCAGCGGGCCCTTGCGCTGGACGGTGACGCGACGCGGGGTGTCAGACGGGGAGTTCGGCACGGATCACCACCAGTTCCTCGGTGTCCTCGGACGCGGGCAGCAGCCCGCGCTCGCGCAGCCAGTCCGCCCTGGACCGCAGCACCGGACCGAACGCGATGCGCCGGCGCCGCGTCACCGCGGCCTTCAGACCGGCCGGGCGCAGCAGCCCCACGGTGGCCTCGGGCGCGCTGAGCGCCGACTGGACCAGCAGCAGCACACCGCCCGGCCGCAGCCGCTCGGGCGCCTGTACACAAAGCCGGTCGAGGACCAGGCGCCCGTCGCCGCCCGCGTCCCAGGCCCGGGCCGGACCGCGCGGCAGCTCACCGTCCGCCGGAGCAGGCACGTACGGGGGGTTGGCCAGGATCAGGTCGAACGTCCGGTCGGCGACCGGGGTGAACAGATTGCCGTGGCAGACGCGGACCGGGACCCGCGCCCGCCGCGAGTTGAGGCGGGTCGCCCACACCGCCCGCCGGGAGACGTCGACCGCCGTGACCCGCAGGCCGCGGCGGGCGGCCGCCAGGGCGAGCGCGCCCGAACCGGTACCGACGTCGAGCACCTCCGCGCCCGCCGGGACCGGCTCGTCCGCCAGCGCCTCGGTCAGCAGCTCGGTGTCTTCCTGCGGGGCGTACACACCCGGGGGTGCCAAGAGATTCACGCACCACCGGGTACCCCGTGAATCACGGGACATGAGTGAGCTCCGGCGACAGCGGTGTACGCAGTGACGAGCGGCCCTCCCGCCAGTGAGCCAGCAGGGCCTCGCCGAGCCGGTCCTCGAGGAACTCGGTGGCGTCCACCCCGAAGGCGATGTCCCGCTCCAGATGCGGCTCGTCCTCCAGCAGACCGCCGATGACGTCGTGCCGCACGACCTGCTCGTGCACCGCGTCGGCCTCGACGTGCTCGTCGTAGAAATGCTCGGCGGCCGGGCCGGCGCCGGTACGGCGCATCGCCTCCGCGAGCCGCCGGGAGCCCGGGGACGAGGTGATCTCGACGGTCGCGAAGTGCCCCACCAGGGCCCCGCGCAGCGCGCGGTGCAGCCCGAACAGGGACATCAGGTTCACCGTCGCCAGCAACTCCGCGCGCGCCGCGTCCAGATAGCGCCCGTAGGTGGTGTCCAGGCCCAGGTCCGTCATCAGGTCTGCGAACAGCTGGGCGTGCAGCCGCTCGGCCCGGCCGCCGCCGTACTCGTCGAACTCCACCGCCGCCATCGCCGCCTTCGCCCGCCCCCGCAGCCGCGGCAGCACCCAGGCGTGCGGGTCGGCCTCCTTGAGGTGGTAGAGCGAACGCTGCGCGGCGTACTCCCGGAGCTGCCACAGCTCGCCCTTGTCCCGCAGGAAGTGGCTGACGCCCGTGCCGTCCACCGGCTCCACCAGCAGCCCGGCGAGGGCCTCGTCGACCCCCTGGTGCACGGTGGCGTCGGCGCGCAGCGCGGTGAGGAAGCGGTCCTCCAGGGCGGCCCGGGTGCGCAGCAGCTCCGGGTCCCACTCCGGATCCGGCGGCACGCCCGCGAAACCGCGGTAGTGCAGCTCGTAGCAGAGATACAGCGCGAGCTGCAGATCGTCGCCGTAGGCGGGGGAGCCGGCGATGTCACCGGGCGGGGGCAGGGGACCGGTGCCGCGCAGATGGTCCAGCACGGATGCGCTGAGCGGACCGCGGGCCTCAGGCAGCTGAGGTTCATGGCTGTGCATGCATCCCCGGGTACCCCGAACGGGCCCCGCCATCCGGTCCGCACGGACCCCCGGGGGCGCGGCAGGCCGTCAGGCCATCTGGCGCCGCACCAGCTCGTGCAGGCGGCCGCCGGTGTCGGCGAGGAGCTGGGCGGGTGGGCCCTGCTGGACGACCTTGCCGTCCTCCATGACGATCACGCGGTCCGCGTCCAGCACCGTCGACAGCCGGTGCGCGATCACGATGCGGGTCGCCTGCAGCGCCTTGGTGCTCTCGATCACGGTGCGCTGGGTCTCGTTGTCCAGGGCGCTGGTCGCCTCGTCGAAGAAGATGATCCGCGGCCGGCGGATCAGCGCCTGGGCGATCATCAGCCGCTGCCGCTGGCCACCGGAGACCGCACCGCTGCCGGAGACGATGGTGTGCAGCCCCATCGGCATCCGCTTGATGTCCTCGGCCAGCCCCGCCATCTCGGCGGCGGCCATGACCTCCTCCGGCGTGTACGGCTCGGTGCCGCAGATGACGTCCATGATCGAGCCGGTGAACGGCTGAGCGTGCTGGAGCACCACACCGCACTGCCGGCGCACCGCCGACTGGTCGAGCGCCGCCAGGTCCTGGCCGTCGTAGAGCACGCTGCCCGACAGCGGCCGGTCGAAGCCGATCAGCAGCCTGAGCAGCGTGGACTTGCCGCAGCCGCTGGGGCCGACGATCGCCACGAACTCACCGGGCCGCACCTCGAAGGACACGTCGTCCAGGACCAGCGGCCCGTCGTCGGAGTAGCGGAACGACAGCCGCCGCGCCTCGATCGCCCCGGTCAGCGGCGCCGGCCGGGTGCTGCTCGCCCGCACCTCCGGGGTCGCCTCCAGCACCGGCTTGATCTGCTCGAACAGCGGCAGCGCGGCCACCCCGGAGACGAACGCGCCGGTCAGCTGGGTCACCGAGGTCAGCACCATCGTCACCGAGGTGTTGAAGGTGAGGAACTCCGCCGCCGTCATCGAGCCCCGGGCCGGCCCGGCCAGCAGCATGAACATCGCCAGCGTGCACAGCGGCAGATACACCGCGCTCAGCACCGCGTTGAGGTTCTTGATCCGGCCCGCCTTCTGCTGCAGCTCACGGCTGCGCGCGAACTGAGACGCCCAGGCGGCGTACGCGTAGTTCTCCGCCGCCGCCACCCGCAGTTTGGGCAGCCCGCGCAGCGTCTGGAAGGCCTGGTTGTTCAGCTTGTTGGTGAGCACCACGAGCCGCCGCTGCCAGCGCACCTGCCACAGCCCGAGCCCCAGGAACACCCCGGCGACGACGGTCAGCATGCCGAGCGCGGCCAGCGCCATCGGCACGCTGAACCACAGCAGCAGCCCCAGGTTCACCGCCCCCACGGTCACCGACTGGGTCACCGTCGGACCCACCCCGGCGAGCAGCCGGCGGATCGCGCTGATGCCCATGGCGGCGCTCGCCAGCTCACCGGTGGACCGCTCGGTGAAGAAGCGGGTCGGCAGCCGCAGCAGCCGGTCCCAGACGGCCGGCTGCAGCGTGGCCTCCACCCGGCCCTCCAGCCGCAGCAGGGTGAGGTTCTGCAGCAGCATGAACGCCGCCGCCACCACGCTGCTGAGGATCACCGCGAGACACACCTGCACGATCAGCTCGGTCTGCGCCCTCGGCACGTACTCGCCGAGCACCTTTCCGGTGGCGATCGGCACCAGCGCGCCGAGGGCCACCGTGACCAGACCGCCGAGCACCAGCCGCGCCAGGTCGGCGCGGGTGCCCGTCATGCAGAACCGCATCAGCCCGAGCGGGCCGAGCCTGCGCTCCGGCAGCGGCCGGTAGAACATCACCGCACGCGGTTCGAACTCCTCCGCGTTGGCCTTCTCGATCGGCGTCTCCCGGCCGGTCGACGGATGCACCGCCACATAGCCGCCGCGCCGCCACAGCAGCGCCACCGGGGCACCCGACAGGGCCCGGTGCCCCACCAGCGGGCCCACGTTCTCCCGCCACCAGCGGCCGGTCAGCCGCACGGCACGGGTCCGCAGCCGGGAGGCCACCGCGATGCGCTCCACCGGGTCCAGCCGGCTGTCCCCGGCGGCCGCCTGCGCGGCGTCCGCGAGCGTGATGCCCGCCGCCCGCGCCACCAGCTTGCACGCCGCGTACGTGGCGTCCGCGTCGGCCGCCGTGGTCCGCTGCGCCGACCGCTTGCCGATCGCGGCGAGCAGCGTCCGGTCGGCCTGGGCGCGTACCGCCTCACCGGCCCTGATGCCCTCCGCGGTGCGGGTCTCGTGGGTGTGCTCCAGCTGCTCGATCCAGCGGTCCAGGGTGGTCATCAGCCGGTACTGCTGATCCACCATGGACTGCCACAGCGCGGGGTCCATCAGCAGATCGGCCGCTGCCTCGGCCCCGTACAGCGAGCCGTACTGCACGCTGCCCGGCGGCACCTGCATCCAGAAGACCTCGTCGTCGGCGGGCGCCGACCCCCGCTCGCTCGCCATCGGCGCCTGGAACAGCACCGCCAGACTGCGGCCGACGCCCAGCGCCAGGGCGTACTCCAGCGGACTCGTCGTCGGCGGCACGTACTGCGGGTTGCCGTACTCGTCGTAGGACCAGGTGGCGGTGTCCGCCGGCTGGTACAGCTCGCGCAGGCCTATGCGGTGCACCACGCAGTCCCGCAGCGGGCGGGCCACCAGCGTGTGCCGGGGACCGGCCGACGGGCCCAGCAGCAGCGACCCCGTCTCCAGCCGGCCCAGGTGGTGCCAGTGCCCCTGCTGCTCGGCGTCCACCGCGAACAGGTCCACCGCGCCGGAGACGACCAGCCACAGCACCTGCGGCCCCTCCAGGTCGAGGCGGCTCGACCCGGCGCAGTCGATGCGCGCCCCCAGTTGGCCCAGCGCGTCGAGGACGAGGTCCCCCTGATGTGCCGAGGTCATCTCATCGCTCCCTGACCAGCGCCGCGTACGCGCCGCCGCGCGCCACCAGCTCCGTGTGCCGTCCGCGCTCCACGACCGTGCCGTGGTCCAGGACGACGATCTCGTCGCTGTCGCGGACCGTGCTCAGCCGGTGCGCGATCACCACGCAGGCGCAGCCGCGGCGGCGCAGGTTGTCCATCACCACCTGCTCGGTCTCGGCGTCCAGCGCGCTGGTCACCTCGTCGAGGACCAGGATGCTGGGCCGCCGCACCAGGGCGCGGGCGATCTCCAGGCGCTGGCGCTGCCCGCCGGAGAAGTTCCGCCCGTCCTGCTCGACCGGGCTGTGGATGCCGCCCGGACGCCGCATGATCACGTCGTACAGCGCGGCGTCCTTCAGCGCCTCGACCACCGCCTCGTCCGGGATCGACGGGTCCCACAGCGCCACGTTGTCGCGGACCGTCCCCTCGAAGAGGAACACGTCCTGGTCGACGAAGGACACCGACGCCGCGAGCGCGCCGCGCGGGATGTCCTCGATGCGCCGCCCGTCGATCCGGATGACGCCCTCCCACGGCGTGTACAGGCCCGAGATCAGCCGGGACACCGTGGACTTGCCGCTGCCGGAGCCGCCGACCAGCGCCACCTGCTGTCCCGGGCCCACCGTCAGGTCGAAGCCGGACAGCAGGGGCTTGTCCAGCGGGTTGTAGCCGAAGGTGATGTTCTGCAGCTCGACATGCCCGTGCAGGCGGCGGGTCGACTCCCCGGCGCCGGGACGGCCGTAGAGCGGGTCGGCGCGGAAGTTCTCCACGTCCTTCAGCCGGGCCACGTCGGCCGCGAAGTCCTGGATGCGGCCCACCACGCCGTTCAGCCGGGTCAGCGGGGCGGTGAACCGGGTCACCAGCGCCTGGAAGGCGACCAGCAGGCCCACCGAGATGTGCCCCTCGACCGCCCGCATGCCGCCGATCCACAGGATCAGCGCGCTGTTGAGCGTGGCCAGCGTCGGAGCCACCACGCCGAGCCAGGCGCTCGGCACCCCGAGCCGCTGCTGCTCCTCCAGCGTGGTCGCGTGCTGCCCCGCCCACTTGCGGAAGTAGCCGTCCTCGCCGCCGGTCGCCTTCATCGTCTCGATCAGCTGCAGACCGGTGTACGCGGTGTTGGTCAGCCGCGCGGTGTCGGCGCGCAGCTTCGCGGTACGGGTCGCGCGCAGCCGGACCACCACCCGCATCGCCACCAGGTTCAGCAGCGCCACGCCCACGCCGACGAACGTCAGCTGCGGGTCGTAGGTGTAGAGCAGCACCGCATAGAGCACGACCACCACCGCGTCCACGCCGGCCGCCGACAGATCGCGGGCCAGCGTCTCGGCCACCGCGTCGTTGGACTGCAGCCGCTGCACCAGGTCGGCGGGGCTGCGCTGGGAGAAGAACGTCACCGGCAGCCGCAGCAGATGCCGCAGGAAGCGGGCGCTGGACAGCGTGGAGGAGATGATCCGGCCGTGCAGCAGATTGGCCTGCTGCAGCCAGGTCAGCACCAGCGTCAGCAGCACGCAGGCGCCCATCGACAAGAACAGCACGTCCAGTGTCGACGTCTGCCGGCCGATCAGGAAGTCGTCGATGAAGGTGCGACTGAGCCCGGGCACCGCCGCGCCCACCGCCACCAGCAGCAGGCTGGCGAGCACCACCGCCGGCATGGTGCCCGCGGTGCCGCGCAGCCGGGCCGGCATGGCGCCGAGCACGCCCGGTCTGCGGCCGCCCTTCTTGAAGTCCTTGCCGGGCTCCATCACCAGCACGACGCCGGTGAAGCTGCCGTCGAAGTCCTCCAGGGACACGAAACGGCGTCCCTTGCCGGGGTCGTTGATGTAGACGCCGCGCCGGCCGAAGCGGCGGCCCATGCCGTCGTAGACGACGTAGTGGTTGAACTCCCAGAACAGGATGGCCGGTCCCTGCACCTCGGCGAGGGCGGCCGTGTCCATCTGCATGCCCTTGGCGGTCAGGCCGTAACTGCGGGCCGCCTTCAGCAGATTGCTGGCGCGCGAGCCGTCGCGGGAGACACCGCAGGCGATGCGCAGCTCCTCCAGCGGGACGTGGCGGCCGTAGTGGCCGAGCACCATGGCGAGCGAGGCGGCGCCGCACTCGACGGCCTCCATCTGCAGCACGGTGGGCGTACGGACAGTGCGCGCACGGGACTTGGGCACGCTGCGGCGGGGCGGGGCGGCGCGGCGTCTGCCGCGGGTCTGCGCTGCGGTGCTCATGGCAGCAGCCAGTCGACGGGACGCCGGTCAGCCAGCCGGATCGAGCCGGTGGCCAGGGTCATCGAGGTGAGCTTGAACGGCGGGCCGTCCGCGGACGACCACTCGTAGCCGCTTTTCGTGCCCGACGACTTCTCCAGCTCCACCGTGACGGCCACGGGCCTGCCCTTCCTGGTGAACTCCTCGCCCAGCTGGCTGTCGCCGAGGAACGCGGCGATCTGCTGCGGCGACTGCGCCGAGCGGTCCACGGACTTCACCTCGCCGTGCAGCACGCCGTACTCCTGGCTGGGCACCGACTGCACGGTGAGGTCTACGGAGGCGTGCGCGGGGATGCCGGCGGCGTTCTCGGCGGGGACATACACGGTGGCGTAGAGGGGGTCCTTGGCGTGGGCGACCTTCTCCACGGCGGCGACATTTGCGCCGGTGCGGATGATCTGCCCGACGCTTGCGGCGAGCGCGGTGATCCGGCCCGCGTCCAGGGTGCGCACCACGCTCTCGCCCTGCCGGGTGCGGACCTTCAGCACCGGCGAGTTCGCCGGCAGGCGTTCGCCCTGCCGCGCGAGGACCGCGGTGACCTGGCCGTCGACGGGGCTCTGCAGGAGGTAACTGCCCTGCCCGTGCGTGAGGATGGCGGGCGCGCTGACCGTGGACGACACCGATCCGGTGAGCGCCCACACCGAGGCGGCGGCCATCGCGATCACGGTCACGGACAGCACCAGCCACCCCTGCGGGCGGGCCAGCCGCACCGGGAGGTCCAGCTCCTCCGGTGACTGGAGCTTGGCGAGGGCCTGTTGGCGGAACTGCACGGTCTTCCCTCACCTGCGGGACGGGGGCGACGTGACGAGGACGGGTGACGGCACCGCTGAGTCCCGGAGCGGCCGGTTGGCGGCTCCGGGACTCAGTTGGCACAAGGGCGCGATCAGAGACCGGCGACCAGGTTGGTGACCGGGGCGGTGTTCAGGCCGGTGACACCCTCGACGGTGCCGACGACCGTGTCCACCGCGGCGGAGACCGGGGCGACGCTGTCCACGGCGCTCGTGAGGGTGTTCACGGCGTTGACGGACAGGCCGCCGGAAACGGCGTCGAGCTCGGCGTCGGAGATCTCGGCGGTCTCGAACGGGGTGGAGTTCATGGTGGAACTTCCCTTCGTATGGATATCTCACAAGGGGGAGCGGCCCCCTCTGGGGACAGTGAAGGCCGCCACCGCGCGGGCGCTCGAGCGCCCGTCGCCGGGAGCCCGGAACGGCCTTGCGGTGCGATGGATCAAAGCACGCTCCGGGCGGGCGCTTCCAATCAACCAAGGCCCTCACCTGGGAATTTGCGGCGCTGAAGAGCCCAAGCGTGCAGACGGGTGCACGGCTCGGTGGCGACTTCTTCACATGCCCCACCACTTCGCCGCATCCAGTCACTTGCGCCCCGCCCGGCAGAACCCGACACACCGGCCCCAAAGGCGTGAGTGGGGCCGCCGTCTTGTGAACGGTTCCGCGCAAGAGTGACCGCCTTGGACAGTCAGTGTGCAGATTCCCTGAAGCCAGAATTCCGCTCCCTGATCGCCACCGATCGCAATCGACTGGTCGCTGAGCGTGTCGCTCACGCCCGGCGCGCACCGGCCGGCCGTGGCCGGTTCCGTGCCCGAATTCCCGAGATCCGCACAGGGATTTGAACACCCCTCATGGCTCATGCGTACCAACTGCCGTCCAGGCGCCGCGAAAGGCCGCCGCCCGGCGGCACGACTCCCGTCCCCCCAGGAGGTCGAGAAGTTTGAGTCACAAGCGAATCCCCAAGCGCAAGGCCGCGATAGCGGCAGGCAGCGTGGTGGCGCTCGGCGCCGCCGCCATCCTGCTGCCGAACGCCAAGGCGTCCCAGGACGGCTCGTCGAACGACGCGGCGCCCAGGACCCTGAAGGCGGGCGACGCCTCGGACCTCGCCTCGGAACTCTCCGAGATGCTCGGGGACGCCTTCGCCGGTTCGTACTACGACAGCGCCAAGAAGCAGCTCGTCGTCAACGTCGTCCCGGGTGACAACAACAACGTGGTGGTGCAGGCGAAGCGGGCGGGTGCGGTCGTCCGCGAGGTCGACAACAGCATGCAGGAGCTGGAGGCCGGGGCGAAGACCCTCAAGGCCAAGGCCACCATCCCCGGCACCTCGTGGGCCGTCGACCCGCGCACCAACAAGATCCTGGTCACCGCCGACCGCACGGTCACCGGCGAGAAGTGGGACCAGCTCGAGTCCACGGTGAAGAGCCTCGGCTCCGGCATGGCGACCGTCAAGAAGTCCTCCGGCACCTTCAAGCCGTTCGTGTCCGGCGGCGACGCCATCTTCGCCGGCGGCGCGCGCTGTTCCCTCGGCTTCAACGTCACCGCGAGCGACGGCTCCCCCGCGTTCCTGACGGCGGGTCACTGCACCCTCGGCGGCAACGAGTGGTCGGACCAGCAGGGCGGCCAGCCGATCGCGACCGTCGACCAGTCGGTCTTCCCCGGCGAGGGCGACTTCGCGCTCGTCAAGTACAACGACCCGGCGACCCAGGCGCCCAGCGAGGTCAACGTGGGCGGCCAGACCGTGGCCATCAACCAGGCCGCCGAGGCCACCGTCGGCCAGCAGGTGTTCCGGATGGGCAGCACCACCGGGCTCTCCGACGGCCAGGTCCTCGGCCTGAACGCCACGGTGAACTACCCCGAGGGCACGGTCACCGGCCTCATCCAGACCAACGTCTGCGCCGAGCCCGGCGACAGCGGCGGCTCGCTGTTCACCCAGGACGGCCTCGCCATCGGCCTCACCTCGGGCGGCAGCGGCGACTGCACCCAGGGCGGCGAGACCTTCTTCCAGCCGGTCACCACGGCGCTCGCCGCGACGGGCGCGACCCTCGGCGAGGGCGGCCAGGCGGGCGGCGGCGAGGCCGGCGCCGGTGAGCAGGGCGCGGGCCAGGAGGCCGGCAACGGCCAGGGCGCGGGCAACGGCCAGGGCGCGGAAAACGGCCAGGGCGCGGAAAACGGCCAGGGCGCAGGAAATGGGCAGGGCGCAGGCAACGGGCAGGGCGCCGCGAACGGCCAGGGCGCCGAGAACGGGCAGGGCGCCGGCAACGGCCAGCAGCAGACGGAGGACCACTCCGGCCTGACCGGCACCGACGACTGACCCACCGGCCGCTCCCGCGCCGACCGCCCGGCCGGGAGCCTGAAACCGGCCCGGTCCACCGCACCCCCACAGCGGCGGACCGGGCCGGGCTCCGTGCCCCCCCGCGGCCGGTGTCAGTCCTCCGGCAGCGCCCGCAGCAGCAGCAGCGCGATGTCGTCCAGACGTTCCTCGGTGCCGGACGCATGCCGGACCAGCGCGTCGGCCAGGTCGTCCAGGGGCCGGTCGCCCAGCTCGGTGAGCCGGTGACGCAGTTCGGTCAGCGCGTCCTCGAAGTCAGTGCCCGGGGACTCGACCAGACCGTCGGTGTACAGCACGAGCAGCGAACCGGGGGAGAGGGCCACCTCCGTCGTCGGATAGGTGGCCGTGGCGTCGATGCCCAGCAGCGGCCCGCCGGCCAGGTCCAGCACCCGCGCCCGCCCGTCCGGCTTCCTCAGCAGCGGCGGCGGATGACCCGCACGGGACATCACGGCCCGCCGCCGCGCCGGATCCAGCCGCAGATACAGGCAGCTCGCGAACAGGTCCGAACCCAGGTCCAGCAGCAGCCGGTTGGTGCTGCGCATGACCTCCTCCGGCGCCTGCCCCACGGTCGTGTACGCCCGCACCGCCGTACGGACCTGCCCCATCAGCCCCGCCGCCGTCACGTTGTGACCCTGCACGTCCCCGATCACCGCCGCGGCCATGCCCTGCGTCGGCACCAGGTCGTAGAAGTCGCCGCCGATGTCCATGCCCTGAGTGGCCGGCAGATACCGGGCCGCCGCCTCGATGCCGTCCAGCGAGGGCAGCGAGTGCGGCAGCAGCGCCTCCTGCAGCCCGTGCGCCAGCCGGTGCTTGGCGTCGTACAGCAGGGCACGCTCCAGCGCCTGCGCGATCAGACTCGCCAGGCTGGTCAGCACCGCCCGCTCCTCCGTCGCGAAGTGGTGCGGCGCCGCGTACGACAGGCAGCACACCCCCACCGGCCGCCCCGAGGCGATGAGCGGCAGATAGGCGAACGCCGCGAACTCGGACGGATGCCCGCCGAGTGCCGGATACAGGCGCTCCATCTCGTCCCGCGCCTCGAAGAACGCCGGCACCCCGGTGCGCAGCACCTGGCTCCCGGGGGTCGGCTCGGACAGCGGCATCCCGTCGTGCCAGTCGATCACCCGGGTGTCGCCGTAGCCGCGGTGCCCCAGCACCAGCAGCCGCCCGGCCCGGGACCCCATCACCACCAGCCCCTGACTGCCCACCGCCGGCGCGATCTCGTCGGCCACCAGCTGCACCACGTCCTGCACGCCGACCGCCTCGGTCAGCGCCCCGGCCAGGATCAGCACCTGCGTGATACTGACCAGCCGTCTGGGCGCACCACCGGGCGGCGGCGCCGCCCGGTTCATCTCCGCCACGCCCCGGGCCCGGCTGATCCGCACGCTCAGCCCGTTGGTGCTCGGATACATCCGGAACGACAGCCACTCGCCGGGCGGCCGCAGCGCCACGAACGACGTCACATGCTGGCTGAACAGCGCGGCCCGGTACCGGTCCTCGTAGACCGGGTCGTTCAGCCAGGGCACCGACGCCCACAGATGAGCCCCGATCAGCCGGCTCACCGGCACGTCCAGCAGCTCGCTCGCGGCGGCGTTGGCGAACCCGACCCTGCCGTGCAGATCCAGCGAGCACAGGCCGTACGGCAGCCGCGCCACCATGCGCGCCGCCTCCACCGAGCCCAGGGTGCCCGCCATCCCGCCCACCAGCGGAGCGGCCAGCAGATCCGGCTCGGGCAGCACCGGCACGGACTGCTCGGCGGCCCGCTCCAGCCGCATCGCCAGCCGGCCGGCGGCGGCGAGCAGATGGTCACGCTCCCAGTCGGCCAGCACCGGCGGATGGCTGCCGGGCCAGGTGACGAAGATGGCCCCGTACGCCCTGGTCTCGGTCGCCACCGGCAGCGCGGCCAGCGAGAAGGGGTACGGCAGCACCACGGCGATCCGGGGGTAGCGGCGGGCCATCTCCTCCTGGTCGCCGACCCACACCAGACGCCGTTCACGCACCGCGTCGGACACCGGGATGGGCACACTGAGCCCCACCCGCTCCCAGGGGGCGGCGAAGGCCCGGGGCAGACCCGCCATCACCGCCATCTCCAGCACCGGCTGGTCCGGCGAGAGCAGATACACCGCCCCGGAATGGGCGTGCACCTCGTCCATCATCGAGGCCAGCGTCAAGGAGAGCAGCGGCAGGCCCGCCGGGGCGCGCACACTCGCCGGCGCCTGCGCGGACGACTGCTCGGACACGCCGACCACCTCCTCGCACGGCCGCGCCCCGGCTTTGGACCAATCTCTGCTCCCTGCGGCCCCGTCCCGCACGGCGAGCGGCCCGGGCCGGCCCGTTCCCGGCGGCCGGTGCGGCCTCCGGCGGCCCCGGTCACCGTGAGCTCCGTCTACCCCCCGCCCGTGCCGGTACGCCGCCTCCGCACGCCTCCCGAGCAGGAATGTCCCCATCTGCGGCACCTGGTCCGCCCGGGCGCCCTTCCGAAGGGCCCCGGAACGGCCACAGGGGCTGCGCAGGTCTCTCATTAGCGCTGTAATGGCCAACGTGGTCGGAGAGGGCGCTGTGCGAGGCAGCACGAGAACTGTTCGTGCGGAAGGCGCTCTGAGGACGATCACGGTCGATCAGGAGTCGCCCGAACGGCTGCGCAGGGTCCTGGAGCAGGCCCTCGTCTTCGCCGGCGCCGCCTTCGCCGCCGTCTACACCTGCGCCGCCGACAGCGAGGTGCTGCAGCTGGTGGAGTCGGTGGGCGCCCCCGGATCGCTGTACGGCGTGCGGGACAGCTACCCCGCCGCCGGGCACTCCCCGGCGGCCCAGGCCCTCAGGCGCGGTCAGCCGGTGTGGCTCGGCACCAAGGAGCTGTCCGAGCGCGCGCAGTCCCGGCGCATCCCCGCCTACGACTTCTCCCTGGCCGCGCTGCCGGTGGACGACGACGGCGGCGGCTGCCTGCTCGCGGTGAGCGAGCGCCCCGGCGGCTTCGACCCCGAGGACCGGGCCTGTCTGCAGCTGATCGCCGACGCCGCCTTCATCCCCGCGCCGCCGTCGGGCCCCGAGCCGGCCCCCGACGGCGGCGAGCTGCCGCCCGACGCCTTCAGCCTGGCCATGGACACCGGCCAGGTCCGGGCCGGCGAGCAGATCCTGGAGCTGTTCGGGCTCGACCCCGGGGAGTTCGACGGCCGGGTGGAGACCCTGCTGAGCCTGACCGTGCCGGAGGACCTGCCCGCGCTGATGTCCGTCGTCGAGGCCGACCACATGTCCATCGGCGACCGCGAGCTGGAGTTCCGGGTGCTGCAGCCCGCCGGACCGCCCAAGTGGCTCAGGCTGCGCGGCCGGCTGCTGTCCGGCGGCGAGGGCCGCCCCGCCCGGCTGGTGGGCTCCGTCGCCGACGCCTCCACCCTGCGCTCCGACGTCACTGACGTCGCCCGCGTCCAGCGCCTCGCCGCTGCCCTGGCCACCGCGGTCACCGTGCGTGACGTCGGCAAGGCCGTGGTGGCCGCGCTGCGCAGACCGCTGCGGGCCGACCGGATCGCGCTCGCCGAGCTGGAGAGCGACCGGCTCGTCGTCACCGTCCTCGACCCCCCGGAGCCCGAGGCCTGGCCGGAGCTGTGGCGCTCGGAGTGGCGCACCGAGTGGCCCGACGCGCCGGTGCGCGCCATGCCTACCCTCGCCGCCGCCCTGCGCGAGGGCCGCGCCCAGATCTGGCCCGCCGGAAGCCCCCTGGAACCCGCCCTCGCCGAGGTCGGGCCCGGCGGACTCGCCATGCTGCCGCTGCCCGCCGGCAACCGCATGGCCGGCGCCTGCCTCATCGGCTGGGACACCCCGCACGACTTCGACCCCGACGAGCGCGCCCTGCTCACCGCCGCCGCCGGTCTCGCCGGGCAGGCCCTGATGCGGGCCCGCGCCTTCGACGCCGAGCACGAACTCGTCGGCATGCTCCAGCGCCAGCTGCTGCCGCGCCGGCTGCCGCGGCTGCCCGGCGCGGTCGCCGTAGCCCGCTATCTGCCCAGCACGGCCGGCCTGGAGCTGGGCGGCGACTGGTACGACGTCATCCCGCTGCCCGACAACCACGTCGCCCTGGTCATCGGCGACGTCCAGGGGCACAGCGCCGGCGCCGCCACCCTCATGGGCCAGATGCGCACCGCGCTGCGCGCCTACGCCATCGAGGGGCACCCGCCCGACGTGGTGGTCTCCCACGCCAACCGGCTGCTCATGGACATGGAGACCGATCTCTTCGCCACCTGCTGCTACGTCGACGTCGACATGGAGGAGGGCTCCGCGTGGTGCGTGCGCGCCGGGCACCTCCCGCCGGTGCTGCGTCACCCGGACGGCGGTACCGACATCGCCGAGGCCGAGGGCGGCCCGCCGCTCGGCGTCGTACGGCAGGCGGTCTTCCCGATGAGCCCGCTCAGGCTCCAGCGCGGCACCCTGGTCGCCCTCACCACGGACGGGCTGGTGGAGTCCCACGAGGCCGACATCGACCAGGGCATGCGCAGCCTCGCCGACCAGCTGTCCGCCGCCAACCCGGCCCACCTCGGCCCGATCGCCGACGCCCTGCTCGGCAACGCGCCCCGCAGCGACGACATCGCCCTGCTGATCATGCGCTACGACGGCATGGCGCTGCGCCCCCGGCGGGAGAGCTGGACGGTGTGGCGGGTGCCGCAGGCGGTCGGGCACGCCCGCCGCTTCACCCGGCGCACCCTGCGCTCCTGGGGGGTGACCGAGAATCTCGACGCCGCCCTGCTGGTCGTCTCCGAACTGGTCACCAACGCCCTGGTGCACACCGACGGCCGGGTCCGCCTCGACATCACCCTGGTCAACGACCGGCTCCGCCTCGCGGTCGCCGACGCCTCACCGCGGAGCCCGGTCAAGCCCACCAGCATCGGCTGGGAGGCCACCGGGGGCCGCGGCATCCTGCTGGTCGAGGCCCTGTCGGCGTCCTGGGGCACCGTGCCGGTCAGCGGCGGCAAACAGGTGTGGGCGGAGCTCGTCCTGGACGGCGGTGCGCCCGCGAGGTGAGCCGCCCCCGAAGCCCGACGGCACGTGGCGGTCAGGCTTCGGGGAAGACGAGCTCCGCGTCCACGCCGTCGGCGAGCAGGAAGTACCCGAGCGTCGGCGAGCAGGAAGTACCCGAGGAAGGTGACCCCCTCCTCCTGCGCGTCGAAGTGCGCGATGCTCACGGCCTCCGAGAACTCCGCCGTCCTCCCGTCCGCCGGCAGCTCCTCGATGGCCAGGTGGGTCATCGCGTCATGGGGCGTCGCGCCGTGCCAGTGCCACTCGCCGGCCTCGATCCGGACGGTGTCACCGGCGCGGATCGTCTCGGCCTCGCCACCGCGGCGCTGCACCGCGGCTCCGCCCGGCCGGGAGCCGGCCGGGAACCGCCCGGGGGCGGCGGGGCGTCCTTGAGGACAGAGGTACGAGCATGAAAGAGGTACGTAGCGACGGCCCGGTGTTTGCGCGCCCGGCCGCCGGGGACCCGAACCCGCAGAGTTCGCAGAGAGAAGATGGTGCGTCGTGACCTCGGAGACCAGTGACAAGCCCCGGCCGCGCCGGCCGGAGACCGGTTGGGCCAGGGCCCAGCGGCTGCGCGGGAAGAACCCGTTGCGGACCTGCCTGCCCGCCGTCATCGACCGGACGGACTCCGACACCTCGAACACGGGTATGGGGGAGATCATCGTCAGGGGCGAGGACTAGCAGGTGACCGGGGCCGCCGCCCCCGACTGAGCCGGGAATTGCCGATCGACGTGCAATTCCAATGATGTCTGCCGTGCCGGTGAACGGCTATGGTGAGTCAGATGAAGGCTCTCGTGCTGTCCGGTGGCGCCGGAACCCGGCTGAGGCCGATCACCCACACCTCGGCGAAACAGTTGGTGCCCGTGGCCAACAAGCCCGTCCTCTTCTACGGGTTGGAGTCCATCGCGGACGCGGGCATCACCGACGTCGGGATGATTGTCGGTGATACGGCGGAAGAGATCGAGAACGCGGTGGGCGACGGATCGAAATTCGGTCTGCAGGTCACCTACATTCCCCAGGAGAAGCCCCTCGGACTGGCCCATGCCGTGCTGATCGCCCGCGACTGGCTCGGCGACGACGACTTCGTGATGTACCTCGGCGACAACTTCATCGTCGGCGGTATCACCGGGCTCGTCGACGAGTTCCGCAGGCACCGTCCCGATGCGCAGATCCTGCTCACCAGGGTCGCCGATCCACGCGCCTTCGGAGTCGCCGAACTCGACGACTCCGGACAAGTGATCGGCCTCGAGGAAAAGCCCGACAATCCCAAGAGCGATCTCGCCCTGGTCGGCGTCTATCTCTTCACGCCGGCCATTCACAAAGCGGTGCGGGCCATCAAGCCCTCCTGGCGCGGTGAACTCGAGATCACCCACGCCATCCAGCATCTGATCGACAACCGCGCCGATGTGCGCAGCACCATCATCCACGGCTACTGGAAGGACACCGGCAACGTCGTCGACATGCTGGAGGTCAACCGCACCGTCCTGGAAGGCGTGGAGCGCCGCATCGACGGAGAGGTGGACGACCGCTCGGAGACCATCGGCCGGGTGGTGATCGAGCCTGGCGCGCGGATCGTCAACAGCCGCATCGTCGGCCCCGCCGTGATCGGATCCGGTACGGTCGTCAGCGACTCCTATGTCGGTCCGTTCACCTCGATCGCGGAGAACTGCCGGATCAGTGACAGCGAACTCGAATTCTCCATCGTGCTGCGGGACTCGTCGATCGACGGCGTCGGCCGGATCGAGTCCTCGCTGATCGGCCGGCACGTCGAGGTGACGCCGGCACCCAGCGTCCCCAGCGCACACCGACTTGTCCTCGGAGACCACAGCAAGGTGCAGATCCATTCATGAATCTCCTCGTCACCGGAGCCGCCGGCTTCATCGGGTCCCGCTACGTGGCCGCGCTGCTCGCCGCCGACACGCCGGACGCGCCGCGCATCACCGTGCTGGACAAGCTCACCTACGCCGGCACCCTCGACAACCTGCAACTCGATCACCCGCGCCTGGAGTTCGTCCAGGGCGACATCCGTGACGCCGAGCTGGTCGACAAACTCGTGGGCGAGGCGGACCAGGTGGTGCACTTCGCCGCCGAGTCGCACGTCGACCGCTCGATCCTCACCGCCTCCGACTTCGTCCTCACCAACGTGGTCGGCACCCAGGTCCTGCTGGACGCCGCCCTGCGGCACGGCCTGTCGACCTTCGTGCACGTCTCCACCGACGAGGTCTACGGCTCCATCGAGTCCGGGTCGGCCACCGAGGAGTACCCGCTGAACCCGAGTTCCCCCTACTCGGCGTCCAAGGCCTCCTCCGACCTGCTCGCCCTGGCCTACCACCGCACCCACGGACTGGACGTGCGGGTCACCCGCTGCTCCAACAACTACGGGCCCCACCAGTTCCCCGAGAAGGTCATCCCGCTCTTCGTCACCAACCTCCTCGACGGCAAGAAGGTCCCCCTCTACGGCGAGGGCCTCAATGTGCGCGACTGGCTCTATGTCGACGACCACTGCGCCGGCGTGGAACTCGTCCGCACCAAGGGCCGCCCCGGCGAGGTGTACAACATCGGCGGCGGCACCGAGCTGACCAACAAGGAACTCACCGGCCTGCTCCTCGAGGCGTGCGGGGCCGGCTGGGACCGGGTGGAGTACGTCGAGGACCGCAAGGGCCACGACCTGCGCTACTCCGTGGACTGGACCAAGGCGCGCGACGAACTCGGCTACCGGCCCCGGCACGACTTCACCACCGGCCTCGCCGAGACCGTCGCCTGGTACCGCGACAACCGCGCCTGGTGGGAACCGCTCAAGCGGCGCGTCGCGGGGGAGCGGTCGTGAGCTGGCTGGTCACCGGAGCGGGCGGCATGCTCGGCCGCGACGTCGTCGAGGAACTCACCCGGCGCGGCGAGAAGGTGACCGGCCTCGACCGCAGGATGCTCGACATCACCAGCGCCGAGGCGATCGACCGGGCGCTGGCCGGGCACCGCCCCGACCTGGTGGTGAACTGCGCCGCGTACACGGCGGTGGACGACGCCGAGAGCGACGAGGAGACCGCCACCCGCGCCAACACCGACGGCCCCCGCCTGCTCGCCCGCGCCTGCGCGCGCCACGGCGCCCGGCTCGTCCATGTCTCCACCGACTACGTCTTCTCCGGCGAGGCCCGCACCACCCCCTACCCGGAGGACCACCCGCCGGCCCCGCGCACCGCCTACGGCCGCTCCAAGCTCGGCGGCGAGCGGGCCGTGCTGGAGGAACTCCCCGGTGCGAGCGCCGTGGTGCGCACCGCCTGGCTCTACGGGGTGCACGGCCACAACTTCGTCCGCACGATGATCGGTCTCGAGTCCCGCCGCCCCACCGTCGGCGTCGT
Organism: Streptomyces thermocarboxydovorans; assembly: GCF_039524635.1. NCBI lineage: Bacteria > Bacillati > Actinomycetota > Actinomycetes > Kitasatosporales > Streptomycetaceae > Streptomyces > Streptomyces thermocarboxydovorans. The sequence continues at coordinate 24,569 of NZ_BAAAGU010000049.1, forward strand.
CGACGACCAGCGGGGCCAGCCGACCTGGAGCGCCGACGTCGCCGCCCGCATCGCCGACCTCGGCCCCCGCGTCGGCGACGGCGCCCACGGCGTCTTCCACGCCACCAACTCCGGGGAGGCCACCTGGTACGACCTGGCCCAGGAGGTGTTCCGGCTGCTGGGCGCCGACCCGTCCCGGGTCCGGCCCACCACCACGGACGCCTTCCCCCGGCCCGCCCCGCGTCCCGCGTACAGCGCCCTCGCACACGGCCGCTGGCAGGAGATCGGCCTGCCGGCTCCGCGTGACTGGCGTGCCGCCCTGCACGAAGCAATGCCCCGCATCCGCAAGGAGAGTTCTCTTCGTGAAACGCCATGAGTTCCTGCGGGAACTGCACAAGGTCAGCGCCAACCGCAACTACCTGGAGATCGGCGTCAACGACGGCCGCAGCCTGCGGCTGTCGCGCGTCCCCAGCATCGCGGTCGACCCCGCGTTCAAGGTGGTCTCGGAGATCAAGTGCGACGTCCATCTGGTGAAGGCCACCAGTGACGACTTCTTCGCCCGGGACAACCCGCTGGCCCACCTCAAGGGCGGCCGGCATCCGCTGCGCAACCTGCGCCGGGGCCGCAGCCCGTTCGGGTACTGGCGGCGCACCACGCTGGACCTGTCGTTCATCGACGGGATGCATCTCTTCGAGTACGCCCTGCGCGACTTCATGAACGTGGAGAAGCACTCCGACTGGGCCAGCGTCATCGTCCTGGACGACATGCTCCCGCGCAGCGTCGACGAGGCCGCCCGCGACCGGCACACCACCGCCTGGACCGGCGACGTCTTCAAGATCACCGAGGTGCTGGCGCGCTACCGCCCCGACCTGGTGGCCGTGCTGGTCGACACCCAGCCCACCGGCCAGCTCGTCGTCTTCGGCGCCGACCCGGACAACCGGGTGCTGCACGAGAAGTACGACGAGATCCTCGCCGAGTACAAGGTGCCCGACCCGCAGAAGGTGCCGGAGACCATCCTGGAGCGGGCCGGGGCCGTACCGCCCGAGGCGCTGCTCGAGGCGAAGTTCTGGAAGCCGCTGGTCCAGGCCCGCAACCGGGGCCTGCCGCGGCGCATGGGCTGGGAGCCCCTGCGCCGCTCCCTGGAACAGGTCGGCGTCAGCCGCTGACCTCCCTGCCGCGCAGCTCCTCGTAGCGTGCGCGGCAGGCCTCGTACGTCGGCAGCAGGCCGAGGCGCTCCGCCTCGGCCAGCGTCGGCGCCTGCTGGTCCTTCGGCGACAGCACCGGGTCGATGCCCTCCGGCCAGGCGATGCCCAGGGCCGGGTCCAGCGGGTGCACGCCGTGCTCCCGCTTCGGCGCGTAGCCGGTGGAGCACAGATACACCACCGTCGCCTCGTCGGTCAGGGCCATGAAGGCATGGCCGAGGCCCTCGGAGAGAAACACGGCGTGACGGGTGTCGTCGTCGAGCCGGACCGCCTCCCAGCGCCCGTAGCCGGGGGAGCCCACCCGCAGATCGACGATCACGTCGAGGACCGCGCCGCGCACGCAGGTCACGTACTTGGCCTGCCCGGGAGGCACGTCCGCGTAGTGCACCCCGCGGATCACCCCGCGGCGCGACACCGAGCAGTTGGCCTGCGCCAGCGACAGGTCGTAGCCCGTCGCCTCGCGGAACTCCTCACCCCGGTACCACTCGTGGAAGCTGCCCCGCTCGTCGGGGAACACCTTCGGCTCCAGCACCCATGCGTCCTCGATCTCCAGTGCGCGCACGCTTCACCGCCTTCCCTTGCCGCCGTTCACCAGGGGTGTGACCCGTCGGCGCGCGGCGCCGAGCGCGCGCCGTGCCCGGCGCAGCACCTTGCGCAGCCGGCCGGGCCGCGGGACGGGCACCACCAGTGTGCCGCCGCCCGAGGCGCGCAGCGCGAACGGCAGCGAGATCCACCGGGGTTCGGCGGCGTCCGGGCCGAGGCCGAGCGAGACGCGCCAGACCCCTCGGGGCAGCGCCGCCGGCAGGGCGGCCTGAAGCCGGCTGCCCGGCCCGTCCGGCTCGCCGGTCAGCGTGGCGTCCGCCTGCAGCGTCCGGCGCGAGGAGACGAAGCGCAGCCGCACCTTCGTCCCGTCGGCGGCGTGCAGGGGCAGCCGCGCGGTCATCCGGGTGCCGGCGACGGACACATCGCCGCGGCCCACCCGGTCGAGACCGGTGCGCTTGGCCTTGACGTCGTTGTCCAGCGCGAGATTCCCGTGCGGCTCCGTCCAGTACGGCAGCACCCCGCGGCCGCCGGTCACCGCCGCGTACGGCTCGGGGCGGGTGGCGCGCGGGGCGGGGCCGAGGCGGCACTCCTTCGTCCAGCCACCGAGCTTCACCCGCACCACCGCGTCCCACACGCCCTTGCCGGGCAGCGCGGCCGCATCGACGGTCGCGGTGGCACGCAGCACCAGCCGCACCTGCTCGCCGTCCTCGGCGGGAACCGTCTCCCGGGTGAACTCGACCGGCTGGAAGTACTGGGCGGCGCTGTTGCGTTCCCGCAGCAGCAGATCCGCGGTGGCCTGGCCGAAGCGCGCCGCGGTCTCCGCGGCGACCCACCGCACCGCGTCCTCCACGGTCTTCGGCGCGTCGGTCAGCGGGGTGCGGCTCGCCTCCCGCGGGAAGGTCATCGGCTCCCCGGCGGCGGTGAACTCGGTGGTGAAGCCGACCCGCAGCGAGCCGTCCCGCCACTCGACCTCGGCGGGCGCCGCCTTCGGCGCGACCCCGGCCTCCCACTCGGCGAACGCCACCACGTCGTCGTAGCGGTCCGCGGCGGTCAGCGCCGCCACCACCTGCTGCGTCGGCTGCAGCCCGGCCGCGACCCCCGGCCCGAACCGTTCCACCACGACCTTGTGGATCTCCGCGAACAGCTCCCTGCGGTAGTCGTCCGGCAGGGCCAGCAGCCGCTTGGCGCGCAGCCGTTCCACCATCTCCACTCTCAGCCAGCGGCGGAACAGCCGGTCGCGCAGCGGGCCCGGCTCGGTGTACCGCTCGACGACGTCCAGCGCCTCACGCAGGTTCTTGAAGTAGCCCACCGGGTCGAACCGCTGGAAGCCGGCGTTCGAGGCGTCGTCCCGGCGGATGTGGTAGTAGCAGACGTAGTCGCTGAGCACGGACACGTTCTTCGCCCGCAGATACGCCTCGGTGACGAAGACGTGGTCCTCCAGGCGGCGCCGCCCCTCCGGGAAGCGCAGCCCGATCCGGTCGAGGAAGTCCCGCCGGAACATCTTGTGCGGGGTGAGACTGTCGATCAGCGGCGCCGTCTCGACCGTGGCCCGCGGGTGGTTGCGGCGGAACAGCTCCACCGGCACCCCGCGGCCCTTGCCGGCCATCTTGCCGACCACGACGTCGGCGTCGTTCGCCACGCCGTAGTCGTACATGCGCTCCAGCGCCTCGTCGCCCAGGTAGTCGTCGTTGTCGACGAACATCACGAACTCGCCGCGGGCGGCCTCGATCCCGACGTTGCGGGGCTTGCCCGACCAGCCGGAGTTCTCCTGGTGGATCACCCGCATCCGCGGGTCCTCGGCGGCGAGCCGGTCCAGCCGGGCGGGCGTGCCGTCGGTGGAACCGTCGTCGACGAAGATCGCCTCGTACTCGTCGGGCGGAAGCGACTGGCGTTGCAGCGAGGCGATGCAGTCCTCGATGTAGATTCCCGGGTTGTAGACGGGAACGATGACGCTGACCTTGACCGGCATTGCGTTTTGGGGCCCTTCGGGTCTTCTTGCCGACGAACGTGCTGTCTTGGTATGCGTTGCCCGATCGTAACCCCGTGGCCGGTGCGGTCCGGCCATTCGCCACCTACGAGACCGTGCCGTGATCGACAGCCCCTCCATGGAGTGCCAGTGCGCCTGCTGCTGACGTCCGACACGCATCTCCCCAGACGGGCCAAGCGGCTGCCCGAGGAGCTGCTCGGTGAACTCGCCGCCGCGGACGTCGTGTTCCACGCCGGCGACTGGGTCGACACGGCCACCCTCGATCTGCTGCTCAGCCACAGCCGGCGTCTCGTCGCGGTGCACGGCAACAACGACGGGCCCGAACTGCGCTCCCGGCTGCCGGAGATCGCCTACGCCGAACTCGACGGACTGCGCTTCGGGGTGATCCACGAGACCGGCCCCGCCCGGGGCCGTGAGGAGCGGTGCGCCGCCCGGTTCCCCGAGCTGGACGTGCTGGTCTTCGGGCACAGCCACATCCCCTGGGACACCACCGCACCGAACGGGCTGCGGTTGCTGAATCCGGGATCCCCGACGGACCGGCGCCGGCAGCCGCACTGCACCTATATGACCGCCACCCTCGACTCCGGCCGGCTCACCGAGGTGCGTCTGCACCGGCTGCCTCCGCGGCGGTGACGGTCCGCATACGGTCCGGGCCGCTTCGTTGTCGGTGGAAGCGGCCCGGGCGCTGCGAGTAGATGCGCTGTCACGGACCTCCTTCCCCACGATCGGAGGGTGGATACCGCTCGACCACCCGCTCCCGCCGGACTCACACACCCGATTTCCCCCGCCTGCTTTACCTGTCCCGTGCCCTCTGACCAGGCTTTTCCTCCCGGAACGGCGCGTCCGGCGGGGGCGGATGGACCGATTTCTCACGGGGGAGTGGGCGTCGCGTCCCGCCCACTCCCGCGATGACCCTGCTCGTTCTCCTACTCGCTCCTACTCGTCCCACGCCTGGATGAGCGTCTGCTCGGTGATCTTCCCGTCGCCCAGTGAGAGCATCGACTCCGAGAGCACCCGTACTCCGTCGGAGTACTCACAGCTCTCGCAGTAGGCGGCGTGATCCCCCTGGACGACACACTGCTCCAGCTTGTGGGTCATGTCGCGGCTGTAGACGTCGTCGAGCATGGCGGCGATCTCGTCGCGGCCGTGCAGGACCTTCGGGTGGCTGGGCTGGGAGTTGTGGTCCACGACGCGCAGCTCGGCGTCGCCGGCGTACAGGGACACCAGGTCCGTCGCCGAGTCGGACTCGATGCAGCGGCGCAGGGTGTCGGTGGTGAAGACGGGTTCTGCCGCGGTTGCCATGATGACCTCCTTCGACGGGCCGCGGCGCGGTCCTCGGAGCGGGCCGCGAGGGGCCCCGCCTACGAGCCTCCTCCGCCCCGGCGAGCCGGGCAAGCGGAGCGCCCGTCTCCCGGCCCGGCCGCGGCGTTCGGCGCGGACACCGGCCCTTACCGATCAGTCGGACGTAGGGTCGTCAGCGACGGACATCGGCCGACGAAGGAGTCGCACCATGGCGCAGGAAGTGCGCGGCGTGATCGCACCGGCGAAGGACGAGCCGGTACGCATCGAGACGGTCGTCGTACCCGACCCGGGGCCGGGCGAGGCGGTCGTCCGCATCCAGGCCTGCGGGGTGTGCCACACCGATCTCCACTACAAGCAGGGCGGCATCAACGACGACTTCCCCTTCCTGCTCGGCCACGAGGCCGCGGGAGTGGTGGAGTCGGTCGGCGACGGCGTCAGCGATGTCGCACCCGGCGACTTCGTGATCCTCAACTGGCGCGCGGTCTGCGGGAAGTGCCGGGCCTGTCTGCGCGGGCGCCCCTGGTACTGCTTCGACACGCACAACGCCCGCCAGAAGATGACCCTGACCGACGGCACCGAACTCTCCCCGGCCCTGGGCATCGGCGCCTTCATCGAGAAGACCCTGGTCGCCGCCGGGCAGTGCACCAAGGTCGACCCCGCGGTCGCACCGGAGGTCGCCGGGCTGCTCGGCTGCGGGGTGATGGCCGGCATCGGCGCCGCCATCAACACCGGGAACGTGGGCCGGGGCGACTCGGTGGCGGTCATCGGCTGCGGCGGCGTCGGCGACGCGGCCATCGCCGGCTCGCGGCTGGCGGGCGCGGCCAGGATCATCGCCGTTGACATCGACGACCGGAAGCTGGAGCTCGCCCGCTCCATGGGCGCCACCCACACCGTCAACTCGCGCACCACGGACCCCGTGGAGGCGATCCGCGAGCTCACCGGCGGCTTCGGCGCCGACGTCGTGATCGAGGCCGTGGGCCGTCCCGAGACCTACAAGCAGGCGTTCTACGCCCGCGACCTGGCCGGCACGGTCGTCCTGGTCGGCGTGCCGACGCCCGAGATGAAGCTGGAGCTGCCGCTGCTGGACGTCTTCGGGCGCGGCGGGGCGCTCAAGTCCTCCTGGTACGGCGACTGTCTGCCCTCCCGTGACTTCCCGATGCTGATCGATCTGCATCTCCAGGGGCGCCTGGACCTCGGCGCGTTCGTCACCGAGACCATCCAGCTGGACGAGGTGGAGAAGGCGTTCGAGCGGATGCACCGCGGCGACGTGCTGCGTTCGGTGGTGGTGCTGTGATGGCCGCCCGCATCGAACGCGTCGTCACCTCCGGGCAGTTCACCCTGGACGGCGGCACCTGGGACGTCGACAACAACGTGTGGATCGTCGGCGACGATCACCAGGCGGTCGTCATCGACGCCGCCCACGACGCCGACGCCATCGCCGAGGCCGTCGGCGACCGCCGGCTCACCGCGATCGTCTGCACCCACGCCCACAACGACCACATCAACGCCGCTCCCGCCCTCGCCGAGCGCACCGGCGCCACCGTCTGGCTGCACCATGAAGACCTGCCGCTGTGGAAGCAGACCCATCCCGACCGTGAGCCCGACGCGTTTCTGGTCGACGGGCAGGTGATCGAGGCGGGTGGCGCCGATCTCACCGTGCTGCACACGCCGGGGCACGCGCCGGGCGCGGTCTGCCTGTACGACCCCGGCCTGGGCGTCGTCTTCACCGGCGACACGCTGTTCCAGGGCGGCCCCGGCGCCACCGGACGCTCGTTCTCCCACTTCCCGGCGATCATCGCCTCCATCCGGGACCGGCTGCTGACCCTCCCGCCGGAGACGATGGTGCTCACCGGGCACGGTGACGAGACCACCATCGGCGCGGAGGCTCCGCACCTGGACGAGTGGATCGCCCGCGGCCACTGACCCGGACCGGACCACTGACCCGGACCGGACCACGGAGCCGGACCGGGCCACTGACCCGGACCGGGCCACTGACCCGGCACGGACCGCTGAGCCGGACCGGTCCGTGCCGGAGGCCGACCCGCCGGAAAAGGTGACAGAGGATGTCCGGCTTACCCGCCACGATCGCAGCAGTACGGGCCGCGCCCGGCAGCGGCGGGCGCGGCGGAAGCAGCACGAGTGCGGCGGGAGGCCGGACATGGCGGAGGAACTCAAGGGCAAGGTGGCACTGGTCGCCGGGGCGACCAGGGGAGCCGGACGGGGCATCGCCGTCGAACTGGGCGCGGCCGGCGCGACCGTCTATGTGACCGGCCGCAGCACCCGCGAGCGCCGCTCCGAGTACGACCGGCCGGAGACCCTGGAGGACACCGCCGACCTGGTCACCGAGGCGGGCGGCCGGGGCATCGCCGTACCGGCCGATCACCTCGTCCCCGAGCAGGTGCGCGCGCTCGTGGAGCGGATCGACCGGGAGCAGGGGCGGCTCGACATCCTGGTCAACGACATCTGGGGCGGCGAGAAGCTCTTCGAGTGGGACACGCCCGTCTGGGAGCACGACCTGGACAACGGGCTGAGGCTCCTCCGGCTCGCGATCGACACCCACGCGATCACCAGCCACCACGCGCTGCCCCTGCTGCTGCGCCGCCCCGGCGGCCTCGTCGTCGAGGTCACCGACGGCACCGCCGACTACAACCGCGATCACTACCGGGTCAGCTTCTTCTACGACCTGGCCAAGTCCGCCGTGCTGCGGATGGCGTTCGCGCTCAGCCATGAGCTGGGCCCGCGGGGAGCCACGGCCGTCGCGCTCACCCCGGGCTGGCTGCGCTCCGAGATCATGCTGGAGGAGTTCGGGGTGCACGAGGGCAACTGGCGCGACGCCCTGGAGCGGGTGCCCCACTTCGCCATCTCCGAGACCCCACGCTACGTGGGCCGCGCGGTCGCCGCCCTCGCCGCCGACCCGGACGTCTCCCGCCACAACGGCGCGTCCCTCTCCAGCGGCGGCCTCGCCCGCGAGTACGGCTTCACCGACCTGGACGGCAGCCGCCCGGACGCCTGGCGCTACCTGGTCGAGGTGCAGGACGCGGGCAAGCCGGCGGACGTCACCGGCTACCGCTGAGTACGAGCGGGCCGGCCGGCGGCAGAGATCGGCTCCGGACCCTCCCGCGGTGATCGTTGTGCCGTATACCGTCACGCCATGACGACGGACACGGGACGTTTCGACGGGTACGGGGTTCTGATCACCGGCGCGGCACGCGGCATCGGCGCCGCCACCGCCCGGCGTTTCGCAGAGGAGGGCGCCGCGGTGCTGGTGGCCGACCTGGACGGGGCCGAGGCCGAGCGGACGGCGTCGGCCCTGCGCGAGCGGGGCCTGACCGCCGAGGCGTCCGAGTGCGACGTGGCCGACCGGGCGTCCGTGGAGGCGGCCGTCGCGCGCTGCGCCGACGCCTTCGGCTCGCTCGACGTCCTGGTCAACAACGCGGCCCACTGCTCGCCCGACACCCCCGGCTTCGAGGAGCAGCCGGACGAGCAGTGGGCTGCGGACCTGGACATCACCCTCACCGGCGCGTACCGCTGCTGCCGGGCCGCGCTGCCGCACCTGGCCGCGTCCGGCCACGGGGCGATCGTGAACATCGGCTCGGTCAACGGGCTGCAGGACTTCGGCAACCACGCCTACAGCGCCGCCAAGGCCGGCCTGATCTCCCTCACCCGCACTCTCGCCGGCCACGCCGGGCCCCGGGGCGTGCGCGTCAACCTCGTTGCGCCCGGCACGGTCCGCACCAGGGCCTGGGAGGGCCGGGAGGCCGACCTGGAGGCCGTGCGCCGCCTGTACCCGCTGCGCCGGGTCGGCGAGCCGGAGGACGTCGCCGCCGCAGTGACGTTTCTCGCCTCCCGGGACGCCTCCTGGATCACCGGTGCCACCCTCGTCGTCGACGGCGGCATCACGGCCGTGAACTCCGGCTTCCACCAGGCCATGCCGCGGGCGGAAGGAGTCCGCTGAGGCTGCTGGCGCGCGAGTGATCTGTGCTGTTCGTCTCAGGTCACCGTTCGGTTTCGGCACCCAAGTCCGTACAACCGGCTTTTCCGATGGGTCGTCTACCTGGCAGAGTGCGCAGGCCATGCGCCCAACTCCACGGGAAAGGCAAATCGGATCATGGGGGACATACGTAGACGGAGTGCCGTCGTCCTCGGGCTCACCGCGATGGTGACCCCGCTCACGCTGGCGCTCGGCACCGCACCGGCGCAGGCCGCGGGCTGCACGACCAAGGCGGGCCCGTACCAGAAGCAGGTCGAGAAGTTCCTCGGCCGCCCGGTCGACGGCAAGCAGTCCTCCGCCGACTGCAAGGCCATCCGTGCCTTCCAGACCAAGCACGGCATCACGCCGAACATCGGCTACGCGGGTCCGGTCACCTGGGGCGTGATGGACCTCATGAACAAGCAGAAGGCTGCCGGGAAGAACCCGAACAAGGCGGGCAAGTGCCCGGTGAACAAGGGCCGCATCGCCTGTGTCGACCTCACCCGCCAGCTCAGCTGGATCCAGGACGGCAAGAAGCTCGTCCACGGCCCCGTCCCGGTCCGCACCGGACGCGACGGCTACGAGACCCGCACCGGCCTGAAGAAGGTCTACTGGCGGAACAAGAACCACCACTCGACCATCTACGACGTGCCGATGCCGTACGCGCAGTTCTTCGACGGCGGCCAGGCCTTCCACTCGGTCGGCGTCAGCATGTGGAACCCGCCCGGCTCGCACGGCTGCGTCAACATGACCAAGACCGACGCCAAGAAGTACTGGTCCCTGCTCAGGACCGGCGACGAGGTCTACGTCTACGGCCGCAAGCCGGGCACCTGAGACGCCCGTGGGCCATGCCGGGCGCCCTGAGATGTCTGTGAACCGTGCCGGGCACCTGAGACATCTGTGAAGCATGCCGGGTGCTTGAGGCGCCCGTGAACTCGCCCGCGGGGCACGCCGGATGACGTGATCAGCAACACGTCCGAAATGCCCGTTCCCGGTGCTATTACTCACAGCGCCTTCACGTCCGGCCCCGTATGCTTCACAGCATGTCCACCACTGTTGAACCCTCCGCCGAGCGATCGGCCGCCGAGGTCAACGAGGAGATCCGGGCCCTGTGGCTCCGGTCGGGCGGGACACTGAGCAGCGAGCAGCGCGAGGAGTACCAGCGCCTCGTCCTGGAGTGGGCCGCCGCCCTGCCGCAGCCGGCCAAGGCGGCCTGACCTCCCGCCGGCCGGCTCCGGCCGATCACCTCGGCATCACAGAACCGTCAGCAGGGCACCCATGACCGCATGGGTGCCCTGCCCCTGTCGGCCCGGGCGGCCGGTCACCCCCACATCGCCGAGTAGTGCCGCTGGTAGGCCCTGCGGTCCTGCTCCGCCCTGATCCACCGGGTGGCCACCAGCGCCACCATGCTGCCGCCGATCACCAGCAGCCCCGGGCCCACATTGCGCGGGTCGGTCAGCCGGGACAGCAGGGTGGAGGCACTCGGGATGCCCGACGTCGGCGCCGAGGAGCCCGGCGAGGCACCGCCCGGGGCCGCGGCCGCGGGACCCGAGGGCGCGGGGGAGGGGGCCGCCGACTGGCCGCCCTCCCGCGGGGCCACGATGAGCTTGACGTTCAGCGCGGAGAGCGCCTTCGTCACCGGCTGGAAGTAGGTCGTGCCGCCCGTGCGGCAGTCGCCGCTGCCGCCCGAGGTCACGCCCAGCGCGATGCCCTCGGAGAACATCGGCCCGCCGCTGTCGCCCGGCTCGGCGCACACATTGGTCTCGATCAGCCCGCTGACCGTGCCCTCGGGGTAGTTGACCGTCGCGTTGAGCGCGGTCACCTCCCCGTCGCGCAGGCCGCTGGTGCTGCCGCTGCGGAACACCCGCTGGCCGACGGCGGGCTCGCCCACCCCGGTGATCCGCACGCCCTTGCCGTCCCCGATCGCCACCACACCGGCGCCCTCGCCGGCCCGTCCGTCGGCGTACTCGATCAGGGAGTAGTCGTCGCCGGGGAAGCTGGCGCCGACCGTGGTGCCGACCTCCTTGCGGCCACGCCCGTCGGAGAACCACACCGAGCCCTCGGGCCCGCAGTGCCCGGCCGTGAGGATGAACTCCCGCGTCCCGTCGGTGACGTTGAACCCGGCGGAGCAGCGGCCCGCGGTGGACAGGATGGGCGTGGCGCCGTTGAGCCGGGTGGTGAAGGTGCCCTGGGTGCGCTCCATGCGCACGAAACCGCCGATGTCATCGGCGACTTCGGTCAGATCGGACCAGTCGTCCGCCGACACCGTGCTGTCGCCCCGGACCACCACCTCGTTGGAGCGGTAGTCCATCGCCCACGCCGTGCCCGGTACGCGCTTGGCCGAACGCAGCGTCTGCGTGGCCGACTTCAGCTCGCTCATGCTGTGCCGCACCATCTTCGGCTTCGCGCCGGCCCGTTCGACCTCCCGCGCCGCCTCCTCGTCGGTGACGGCGACCACCGTCCGGCCGTCGGTGCCGATCCAGCTGCCCGCCGTGCGGTCGGTGCCGAGCCGTGACACCAGACGCGCTCCCGGTCCCTGGTCCACCACGTCGCCGGCCGTCGCCGCGAACGGCACCGCGTCGGCCGCGGGCGGCTCGGTCGCCACCGCGCGGGTGACCATCGTGCATCCCAGGAGGATTCCGCCGACGGCCGCCAGCCGTGTCACTCGCCGGACGACCCGTCGTCGTGCGTGCCTCATGCATCGCTCCCGTACCTGAACAGCGCGCGGTGCGCACACCACGGGGCGCTCCCTTGATTCGAGCGCCCTCTCTCCATACGGGTACGGGCCCCGGCGCGTTCAGCGCCCGCCGGATCGGCCGGAAGACATGCCCGGCGGCGTGATGCCGCCGCACGCCACCGCCGCCTATCCTGCGGCCCATGGCCAGGATCCCGCGCGAACCATCCGGTGGACCCAATCCCCTTGCCGTCCTCACTCTCGACCAGCTGCGCCGCCGCACCAGCATGAAGTGGCGCACCTACCCCGACGACGTACTGCCCCTGTGGGTGGCCGAGATGGACGTGCCGCTCGCCGGACCCGTCGTCCGGGCGGTCACCGAGGCACTCGAACTCGGCGACACCGGCTACCCCGCCGGTACCGCCTACGCCGAGGCGCTCGCCGCCTTCGCGGAGAAGCGGTGGGGCTGGGACGGGCTCGCGGTCGAGCGCACCGCGCTGGTGCCCGACGTGATGCTCGGCGTGGTGGAGATGCTCAAGCTGGTCACCGGCCACGGCGACACGGTGGTGGTGAACTCGCCGGTCTACCCGCCCTTCTACGACTTCGTGCGGCACATGGACCGCCGGCCGGCCGAGGCGCCGCTCGGCCCGGACGGGCGCCTGGACCTCGACGCGCTCGAGGACGCCTACCGCCGGGCCGTGGCGGGCGGCCGGCGTGCAGCCCATCTGCTGTGCAGCCCGCACAACCCGACCGGCACCGTGCACACCGCCGAGGAACTGACCGCCGTCGCCGCCCTCGCCGACCGCTACGGCGTGCGGGTCGTCGCCGACGAGATCCACGCCCCGCTGGTCGTCGGCGACGCGGACTTCGTGCCGTATCTGAGCGTGCCGGGCGGCGAGCGCGGACTGTCCCTGATGTCCGCCTCGAAGGCCTGGAACCTCGCCGGACTCAAGGCGGCCCTGGCCGTCGCCGGGCCCGAGGCCGCCGAGGACCTGGCCCGGATGCCCGAGGAGGTCGGCCATGGCCCGAGCCACCTCGGCGTCATCGCCCACACCGCCGCACTGCGCGACGGCACCGGCTGGCTGGACGCCGTGCTCGCCGGGATCGACGCCAACCGCCGCCTGCTGGCCGGTCTCCTCGCCGAGCACCTGCCGGACGTCCGCTACCGGCCGGGCGAGGCCACCTACCTCGCCTGGCTCGACTGCCGCGCCCTCGGGCTCGGCGACGATCCCGCGCGGGTCTTCCTGGAACGCGGCCGAGTGGCCCTCAGCCCCGGGCCGGCCTTCGGCACCGGCGGGGCCGGGCACGCCCGGCTGAACCTCGCCGCCTCACCTGAGGTGATCGAGGAGGCGGTGCGCCGCATGCGGACCGCCGCTGAGGGCGGCTCCGCGGCCGCCCCGGAGTCCTGGACTGGCCCGGAGTCTTAGACTGGCCGGTATGGACGATGCGTTGGTGGCACGGCTCGCGGCGGGGAAGTACCTGTTGGTCACCAGCTACCGGCGCAACGGCACGCCGGTCGCCACCCCGGTGTGGGTGGTGCGGGACGGTGACGCGCTCGGCGTGTGGACCGCGGCCGACTCCGGGAAGGTCAAGCGGATCCGCAACCGCCCCGACGTCCTCGTCGGCCCCTGCGACATGCGCGGCAACCCCACCGGTGACCAGGTACCCGCCACCGCGGAGATCTGCGACGCGGAAACCACCGCCCGCTACCGCAGACTGATCGCCCGCAAGTACGGACTGCTGGGCCGGCTCACGCTGCTCGGCAGCCGGCTGCGGCGCGGCCTGGACGGCACGGTGGGCATCCGCATCACCCTGTGACGGGCCCAGCCGCTCACCGGGCTTCGACGAGCCGGGTTCTGCCGGTCCGTCAGGTCCACGCCCGGTAGGGCTCGTCGATCAGCTGGAAGACGGGCTCGCCGCGCACCGGGTCCTTGGCGGTGGACAGCCGCACCCGGTCGCCGCTGTGGATGCCGATGGGCGGGCCCATCACCCGGCCCCGCACCACGAAGCCCTCGGCCATCTCGATCAGGGACACATTGCGGGCGGCCGGGGTGTTGCGGTGCACCACCGTCGAGTGGCGGACCGTGCCGACGCCCTCGCTGCGCTCCGTGCGCAGATCGCTGCCCTGGCAGACGGGGCACAGCAACCGGTGGTACATCGCGGTGCCGCACCAGGTGCAGCGCTGGAAGAGTATGGCCTCCGACTCCGGGCCCTGCGCTTCGAGGACGCCCGTCGCGGAGCCGGCTGCCTGCTGAGCGACGCTTCCTGAGTGGTGGTACACGCTGGTCAACTCCCTGCACTCGGCCGGAATCCCGCGTGTCCGGTCGCCCGGACACGGGTGTGCGCGGCTCGCCGTGCCACCGTGCACAGCGACAGAGTATGGCACTGAGTGCCACTCGTAAAGGCACTGCGTACCCTGAATTGTGCGAACGGGCGCCGCACGAGGTGCGCTCAGTGTGCGAACAGGTCCCGCACGGGGTGCGCTCAGCCGCGGCCCAGGGCCGTCTCCAGCTCCTGCACCACCCGCCACAGCGGCGTCTCGCGCCGGGCGACGACCACCACCACGTCCTCGGGAAGCTCGCCCGCCGGGGGCGCCGGAGTCGCACCGAACGCGGCCTGGACGTGCCGCAGGGCGTGGTCCACCGCCGCCTCCGCGTCCCCCTTGCCGTCCGAACGCAGCCAGGCCCGCAGCGCGTTGTTGTGGGCCGCCACCACCGCCGCCGCGATCACATCGGCCCGCAGGGTGGCGTCGCGCTGCCCGGCGAAGCGCTCGCGCAGATACCCGGCGAGGGCGCGCTGATAGCGCCACACCACCGACAGCTCGTAGGCGCGCAGCACCGGAACCCGCTTGGTCAGGCGGTAGCGCTGGACGGAGAACTCCGGCTTCTCGGCGTACATCCGCAGCACCAGCCGGGCGGCGTCGCACACCCGCCGCACCGGTTCGTCCTCGTCCGTGCTCGCCTCGAGGAAGGCGGTCATGTCGGCGAGGCAGCGCTCGTGGTCCGGGAAGACCACGTCCTCCTTGGACGGGAAGTACCGGAAGAACGAGCGGCGTCCGACCCCGGCGAGCGCCACGATGTCGTCGACGGTCGTCTCCTCGTAGCCCCGCTCCAGGAACAGCCGGAACGCCGCCGCGATCAGCGCGTCGCGCATGGGCGGCCTGCTCGCTCGGCCGGCCCTGTCGTCGCGGCCGGGAGCCGCACTGCTGGAGCTCATGAACGGGAACGTAGCATTTGAGAACCGAACATGGCACTCAGTGCACGCCCGGCACGGAACTGAGTGCTGTCCGCAATGACCGGCCGGTCGGCTCATAGGATCGTGCGACCACCACTGCCGAGGAGCCCGCATGCCGTCCGACCGCCCCCGCGTCCTGTACGTGACCGACCTGGCCTACCCGGCCCGCGGGCGCCGGTACGGCGACGAGGACGTCTTCCTGACCTCGCGGCTGCGCACGCATTTCGACCTGGCCCTGTGCCATCCGAAGGACGCCGCCGCGCTGCTCGATGCGTTCGACGCGGTGGTGGTCCGCAACAGCGGCCCGGTGATCGAGTACCGGGAGGAATACGAGGCCTTCCGCGCACGGGCCACGGCCACCGGCACCCCGGTCTACAACCCGCTCACCGGCAGCGGCGACATGGCCGGCAAGCAGTACCTCCTCGACCTGACCGCCGCCGGCCACCCGGTCATCCCCACGGTCGACCGGGCGGAGGACCTGCACCGCCTGCCGCCGGCCGAGCGCTTCGTCGTCAAGCCCCGGCTCGGCGCCGACTCCATCGGCCTGCGCGTCGTCCCGCCGGACGAGGTGCCCGCGCTCGTCGACGGCACCGTCCTGGTCCAGCCGCACATCGACTTCGCCTACGAGGTCTCCTTCTACTTCGTCGACGACGCCTTCCAGTACGCCCTGTACGCCCCCGACCCGGACCGGCGCTGGCAGCTGACGCCGTACGAACCCTCCCGGGACGACCTGGAGTTCGCCCGGCGGTTCATCGACTGGAACACCCTCCGGCACGGCATCCAGCGGGTGGACGCCTGCCGGGCGCCCGACGGCGGGCTGCTGCTGGTCGAGCTGGAGGACCTCAATCCCTACCTCTCCCTCGACGCCCTCGACGAGGAGCGCCGGGAGGCCTTCGTCTCCGCCATGACGGCCTCGCTGCGCCGCTTCCTCGGCGCCGGCTGAACTCGCTTCCCCGCCCCGGCTGAAATCGCTTTCCGCGACCCGTCTGAACCCTCGCGGCCCCCGGCGCGTATATCTGCGCATCGGGCGGCCCGCCGGTCCCTGGGTGTGCGGGACAGCCCGCCCGCGGGAGGAGGAGAGCAGCTGTGACGACACCGTCCGAGCCGGGGCCGTCACCCGGCGGTCCGCCCCTCGAACCCATCCGCGTCCTGCGCCCGCGGCGCACCGACGCGCTCGCCGAACTGTTCCGGCAGTTCGAGGAGGACCAGGCCGACTACGAGCAGGTGCCACCGCCGGGGGTGCCCGCCGGATCCGAGGAGGAGACCCAGGAACTACCGCCCTGCGCCCCCACCGGCGGGCGGCGCCGTGCCCCGCTCGCCGAGCGGCCCGCGGCCGTGGTGGCCGCCATGGCGGTCGCGGCCATCGTGGGCTTCGGCGGGGCCGCCCTGCTGATCGGCCCGGACACCGGCGACCGTGCCGCCCCCGAGGCCTCGGCCCGTCCGACCACCGGCGCGCCCGACCCGTCCCCGCCGCCCCCGCCGCGGCGCGACGACAGCGGCTTCCTCAGCGAGGGCGACACCGGCCCCGAGGTGGTGGAACTGCAGCAGCGGCTGCTGCGCATCCCCGACGTCTACCGGGACGGCGCCACCGACGGCCGCTACGACGCCACGCTGACCGCGGCCGTCGCCCGGTTCCAGCTCTGGTACGGCATCCAGGGCGACGAGGAGGGCGTCTACGGCGACGACACCCGCCGGGCGCTGGAGTCGCGCACGCCGTCCTTCGCGGCCGGGGCCGGCACGCCGTACCGGGACCGGGCGTGAGAGCGGAGGAGGTGTGTCCGGCTCAGCCGTGCGGCTCGCGCGGCACCCGGATGTCCAGGACGCAGACGTCGTCGCGGCGCTCGTCCTGCAGCATGGCGTCCAGCAGCCGGCTCAGCGATCCCGGTTCGTCGTCGAGGTCGGCGGCCACGGCCCGGGCGAGCCGGTCCAGGCCCTTGTCGAGGTTCTCCGGGGGCCGCTCCACCAGCCCGTCCGTGTACATCAGCAGCCGGTCGCCCGGCTGGAGCCGGAAGCGTGCCTCCTCGTAGGGCGGTGCCGCGGTGGCGCCGAGCAGCATGCCGCGGGGCCGGGGCAGATAGGTCACCTCGCCGTCGCGCAGCAGCAGCAGCGGCGTGTGCCCGGCCTGCGCCCAGACCAGGGAGCGGTCGGTTGGCTCGTACCGGGCCAGGATCATGGTGGCGGTGCCGTGGCTGTCCCGGGAGTGCAGCAGCAGGGTGTTGAGGCGGGCCAGCGCGCCGGTCAGGGAGGAGCCGGTGATCACCATGCCCTTGGCGGTGAACCGCAGCTGCGCCATGGTGGCGACGGCGTCGACGCCGTGCCCGGCGACGTCGCCGACGACGAACAGCGCGTCCCCGTCGGGGAGCTCTATGGCGCTGAACCAGTCGCCGCCCACGGAGATGCCCGCCTGCGCGGGCAGGTAGGCAACCTCGACGTGCAGCCCGGACATGCCGACCGGCTGCCCGGGCAGCGGCAGCAGAGCATGCTGCAGATGGGCGACCAGGGTCCGCTCGGCCTGCAGCACGTCGTGCTGGGTGAGGATGGCCCGCTCGCTCTCCACCAGGGCGAGTTCGGCGCGGCGCCGCTCGGAGACGTCCTGCACGAAGCCGTGCACCTCGACGGGGGTGCCGTCCATGCCCGACACCGCCTCGGCGACCAGCCGCAGATGCCGCAGTCCGCGGGGTGTGCGGATCCGGAACGGGGCGTCGAAGGGCTTGCCCTCCTGAAGCAGCCGCTCGATGGCCCGGTCCAGCCTGGGCCGGTCGTCGTTCAGGGCGAGCGCGGGCAGGTCGTCGAGCCGGAGCGGGCCGAGACCGGGGTCGCGGCCGAGGATGGTGAAGACCTGCGAGGACCAGGAGGCCACCGAGGTGGTGAGGTTCCAGTGCGCCCAGCCCAGGCTGCCGAGCCGCTGCAGATCGGCCAGCCGCTGCTCCTGCCGGTCGGAGGAGGCATGGCGGACCCAGGTGAGCAGCAGGGCGTCGTCCAGCCGGGACACCCGCACCGAGCAGGTGGCCAGCTCCGCCACACCGTCCACCAGCTTCTCGTGGGCGAAGGGCTTGCCGTCGTACGGCTCGCCGGTGGCCAGCGCGTGCAGGCACCCCTGCCACAGCGACTCGTCGGGCAGTTCCTCCCGGTACTCGCGCAGCCGCCGCCCGGCCGGATCGTTGCCGGTGCCGCGCAGCAGACCAACGGCCTGCGCGGTCACCGCATCGATGCGGAAGTCCTCCACCTCACCGCCGGGTGCGCGCACCGGGGCCAGCAGCATCGCGGGCACCGGCAGCGCCTCGAACAGCGCGGTCGCGGCGCTCGCGAGCCCCTGGGCCGGGACGTCCTGCGGGGTGGCGAAGGCGCGCAGCCGCCCCGCGCACAGCCGGACCACTCCCCGCAGATGGCCGCGGTCGCGCGGCGTGAACGGCCCCTCGCGTTCGCGCAGCACACCGATGCAGTACTCGGCGTTCTCGCTCGGTGGCACGGGCAGCCAGACGCGGGAGCGCCAGCGGCTGGACGGCTCGCCGATGAGCGCGTACCGCTTGCTGTCCTCGGTGAAGTTTTCCAGCCAGTGCGCCCGGCCGGTCTCGACCGTCTTCACGGGAGCGACACCGCTGAACGGCGGCACCTGGTTCCAGCGGGCGGACAGCTCCTCGTCGATGCCGGCGTGGCCGAACAGCTCGAGGTGGCCGGCGGGCCGGCGGACGTAGATCATCACCGCGTCGGCGCCCAGATCCGCGGCGAGGTGCTCCAGCAGGCAGCCGGCCAGGTCCTGCGGGGTCTCGACCCGGACCAGCGCCCGGCCGAGGCGGCTCAGCGCGTCGGCGACGTCGTCGGGCTGATCGTCGCCCGCCGGGGAGTCGGGCGTGCCGTGCCGGTCGCAGGCCTCCGTCGTGGCCGGGCCGGTGTCGGGGGGCGGGGTGGGTGTCACCTCCCCGAGCGTGATCCAGCACTCCTCCAGCAGCGAATGACGGGCGGCCTTGGCCCGCTGGAGCAGTGTCTCGGCCGCGGCGTCCGCGGAGCAGCCGGTGAGGGCCATCACCACGCCCTTGGCGCGTTCCACGACACCGGACATCGCCGTCTGCTCACGCAGGCGGTCCATCTCGGCCCGTTGCCGCGCCACGACCCCGGCGAGTCCCGCCAGGTCAGGTGCGGCTCCGGACTCGGTCGGCGAAAGGGGGTCGCTCACGGGTCGAGCATGGCACACAAACCGCTGTTCGATGACAGCCTTGTGCCCCTGGATCCGTGATCGAGGGCAGGTGGCGGGCGGTGCGGCCGCCCGGGGCGCGGCAGGGCCGTACGCAGGTCAGCGGCCCGCTTCCACCAGGGCCTGGGTGACCGCGCGGACACTGCGGGCGATGTGCTGCAGCTGCATGACCTCGGCGGCGTAGAGCTTGATGGTGTGCTCGATGGCGCCCTCGTGGAGTCCCATGCGGGGAAGGTCCGCCCGGGCCGTCTGCAGGGCGGTGCGGGCCACCCGGATCTCCTGTTCGACCTGGAGCTGGGCGTGCCGCGCCAGGAGAACGGGGTTCCTGATGAACGCGGGGTAGCTCGCGTAGCGAGCCGGCACCAGCTCGCGCAGCCACTTCGCTGCCGAGCGCTCCCAGTCGTAGCTGCCGGGCATCTTGACCTGGCAGGGCCAGTCGGGGCTGACTCGCGTGGACGTCACGGGCATGTCTATCGCTTCCGGGTGTGCGGCGTCGTTGGGTGGACGACGGGTTGGGGCGGCCCCGGCCTAGGGGATGACCGGGGCCGCCACAGGCGGCCGGACAGGGGATGCCCGGCCGGACACCCTCGCCCGCCGGAGCGGGTAGGAGCCGGCGGCTTCGGGTGTCGCGCGCGGCTGGGCCGCGATCCGTGAGCAGTATTTATATATGCCGTCTGCTTTGCAAGACGTATGAAAACATTCATGCGTGCTTTAAGTGGATGGTCCACTTCATGGCTGTTCGCAGGGGTGTCACCGGTCCGGACCCGGGCCCGGAAGGGGGCCGGGAGCCTTGTTCCGCACTCGATTCCGGATAGAGGAACGGGCTCAGTCCCGGATGAAGAACTGATGCTGGTCGGCGAGCTGTTCGTACTCCTCCAGGCGCGCCTGGGTGCGCTCCGGATCCGCGTCGGTCATCGCCTGGAGCAGCGCCGCGCACATCACGCCCGGCGCCGCGTACGAGTCGAACACCAGCCGCGACCCGGTGCCCGTGGCGAAGGTGACGTCGGCCTCGGCCGCGATCGGCCCGAGGGCGAGGTCGGTGATCAGCGCGACCTTCAGGCCCGCCCTGCGCGCCACCTGCACCGCCGTGAGCGTCTCGTGCGCATGCCGCGGCATGGAGAACGCCAGCACCCAGGTGCCGCCCGCCTCCCGCGACTGCAGCAGCGCGTCGTACGCGACACTGCCGCCCAGCGTCACGAGCCGCACATCCGGATGGATGCGCCGGGCGGCGTAGGCGAAGTACTCGGCCAGGGAGACGGAGATGCGCAGGCCGAGGACGGTGAGCGGGGTCGACTGCGACAACTGCCGGCCGACCTCGATGACCCGGTCCGCGTCGGCGAAGTCCCGCCGCAGGTTCTCCAGGTTCTCGATCTCCGCGTCGACCGCCGCCTGCAGCTCGTTGCCCCGGTTCTCCTCGGCCGCGCCGCCGGCGAAGGTGCCGAGGGCGATCGACTGGAGCTTCTCCCGCAGCGCGGGGTAGCCGCTGAAGCCGACGGCGGAGGCGAACCGCGTCACCGACGGCTGGCTGACCCCGGCCCGGTCCGCGAGATCCGTGATCGACAGGAACGCCGCCTCGGTGATGTGCTCGATCAGGTACTGGGCGATGCGCCGCTGACCGGGGGAGAGCCGCGGCCGGTCGAACAGCGCGCGGAGCTGGGAAGTCGGGGACACCTCCGTGTCCTGACCCGCCTTCCCCGAGGTGATCGCGGATGCCTGTGCGCGTGCCTGCTGCGGCGATGGCACCGGTACGCCTCCTTCATCTCCCACGAGAGTTCAACATAGCTCACTCACCGTGGTGACCAGCCGCCTCACCGCTGCGCACCCGGCACGCATCCGCGGGGATATCCCCGGCTCGCGCGGGAACCCGCCCACCGGCGCAGGGCCGCGAGGCCCGCGCCGAAGCCGCAGAACACAGCACCGAACACCGCACCGAAGGAGCGACCGGGATGACCGTCCCCGAGGAGAACCGGCCGAAGACCCGCACCACGGACGACGCCGGACAGGCGCCGGGCACGGAGCGGGGCAAGGGCCACGAACAGGACGCGGGCGGCACCGGCCGCACCCTGCGCGAGGCGCTGGAGGAGGCGCAGATCCGCCCCGACGACTTCGAGGACCGCTGAACTCCCGTCCCCCGTGGCACCCACGTTCCGCGGCACCCCTGGCACGGCCCGTACCCCGACGACAGACGGCAGGTGAACCCCGATGAGCGCCCTGAGCGCGCTGGAGCAGGTCCTGGAGAACCGGTGGGAGGCGGTGCGGGCAAGACTGCTGGGCCGCGAGCGCGAGCCGGTCGAACTGGTCGAGGCGCTGCGGCACGAGTGCGACAGCAACGCCGTCGTCTCCCCGGGCGGCCGGGTGATGGTGCCCAACGCCTACGACGTGGAGCTCGCCGCCCCGGTCCACGAGGAGCTGAACCGCCGGGGCGGCGGCGTGGGCCAGGCGCTCACCGACTGCCTGGCCCGGCATGCCGTACAGAAGGGGTACGAGTGGGCCGGCCCGCTCACCGTGCACGTGGTACGCACCCGCGACCTGCCCGACGGCCGCTACCGCGTGTCGAGCAGCGTCATGCGGCATGTCAGCGCCGCGGCGTTCCAGCGGGCCGGGCGGTGACGCCCGGAGTCGTCGACGGGACAGGGGCTCACCGCCGGTAGATCGTGATCGAGTGACCGACGTCCTCCACCGGACGGCTGCCCTCGAGCAACCGGGCCAGCCGTCCGGTCGCCTTGGCCGCCGCCGAGTCGGAGACCGCCAGCACCCCGTGCACCCGCTCGGGCGGCACCTTGCGCGGGTCGGCGGCCCGTATCCCGTAGTACGACGGCACCCCGCTGCCCTTGTAGACCAGCCAGATCCGCTCCCCGCGGTAGCGCTCGCGCAGCCGTTCGGCGAGCCGGCCGAGGTCCTGCCCCCAGTCCACATTGGAGTCGTGCAGATGCTGCCGGGTGCGCGCCGGTCCGCCGAACGCCTCGTTGGAGTACGGCAGATAGAAGGGGAACGTCCGCAGCGAACTCACCGCGACGAAGGCCACCAGCGCCCCGGTGGCGATCCGCCCCCACCGGGGCCGCAGGACGACGAGCACACAGCCTGCCGCCACGGCCAGGAACAGCGGCAGGAACAGCGCGTACCGGGTGCCGAAGTTCCGTGACCCCTGCATGGCGGCCGCCAGCAGCACCGCGGGAGCCGCCAGCAGGTAGGGCGCGGCGGGACGCAGCCGCCGCCGCACCGCGAGCACCGTCACGGCACCGGCCGCCCACAGCGCGAGCATCCCGAGCGGTGTCTTCACCAGCAGCGCGGCAGGCAGGTAGTACCAGAGCGAGCCGGTGTAGAGCCGGCCGAACAGGAACCCTTCCCAGGGGAAGTTCTCGAAGCCGAACTGGATGCGCATGCCGTCCCGGTAGGGCTCCGGGAACGGCATCGACTCCAGCATCAGTCCCCGCAGTCCGTGCACCACCGGCACATGCTGCTGCGGGCTCCACCGCAGCCGCGGATCGACCAGCAGATACGTCACCCACACGACGGCGACCGCCACCAGCCCCACCGCCGCGGCCCCCGCGCACGCCCGCACCGCCCTGCGGCGCCACCCGCCCTCGGACGCGCACCACACCGACACACCGGCCAGCGCCAGCAGCACGGGCACCGCCGGCAGCGTGCTCATCTTCGTCGCCAGGGCCGCGCCGAGCGCCACGCCGGCCCACGGCAGACACCGCCGCGGTCGTCGCCGTGCCCGCCACAGCAGCCACACCGCCGTCAGCAGGAACCCGGCGGCGGGCACGTCCAGCGTGGCCAGCGAACCGTGCGCGATCACGTCGGGGGAGAGGCAGTACAGCGCGAGGGCCGTCAACCCGCCCGCCGTTCCGGCCAGTTCACGGGCGAAGAGGAACACCACCGCCGCGAACGCCAGCGTCAGCGCGATCACCGGCAGCCGCGCCCACAGCATCACCCGCCAGGGATCGTTGCCCGACTCGTACAGCAGCCGGCGCCCCAGCTGCGTCTGGTCACCGTCGAATCCGGGATCGAGCCGCGGCTGCGCGACGGCGACCCCCGCGGCGATCACCAGCTTCCCCAGCGGCGGATGCTCGGGGTTGAACCGCAGGCTGTGCTCCTCCAGATACACGGCGGCGGCGCCCACATACACCGGCTCGTCGATCGTGGGCGTCTGCCGCACGGCGGCGGTCACCATGGCGACGAGCATCTGCCCGAGCAGCAGCACCACCAGGGCGGGAACCATCCAACTCCGAACACCGAGACGCCTCATGTGGCGCTACTCTCCCACCAGCCCCACCCGCCCGGCGGCCACCCCGGCACATCTCACACCACCGGACGCCCACTCACCTCGGGGGCCGATGCGGCGAGTTCGGCCAGCGGAGCGCCGCTGAGCCGGCACACCGTCCACTCGGTCAGCAGCTCGGCGCCCAGCGACTTGTAGAAGGCCACCGCGGGTTCGTTCCAGTCCAGCACCACCCACTCGAACCGCTCGAAGCCGCGCTCCCGGCAGATCCCGGCCAGCGCCGCGATCAGCGCCCTGCCGTGCCCGGCGCCCCGGGCGTCCGGGCGGACGTAGAGGTCCTCCAGGTGGATGCCCCGGGTCCCGGTCCAGGTGGAGAAGCGGGGGAACCAGAGCGCGAACCCCGCGACCCGGCCGGACTCGTCGTCCTCGGCGATCAGCACGTACGCGGCGGGATGCTCGCCGAACAGCGCCTCGCGCAGCTGTTCCTCGGTGGCGCGGGCCTGGTCGGCGGCCCGCTCGTAGGCGGCGAGCTCACGGATCATCGCGAGGATCCCGGGGACGTCGTGCTCCGTGGCTGTTCTGATCATGCCGGTGAGCGTCGGTCAGCGGAGGGCGTCGCGTCCACTGGATTCTGTTCCGTGAGACGCCTGCCGGTCCGGGGGACGTCCGCGGTCCGGGCCGTCCAGGGCGGCCATCGGCACGACCAGGTCCGCGCGGTGGCGGGTCGCGGCGACCAGTTCGGCGTTGCGCTGGTCGCTGCGCGTCACCCAGGCCACCGCCTCCTCGTGCGTCTTGCCGAACTCCTCGTGGCGGGCGATCAGCCGGCGCAGGCGCTCGGACTCGTCCAGTGCGCAGAACCACACCTCGTCGAGGCAGGCCCGCACCCGCGCCCACGCCCCCTTCTCCAGCAGCAGGTAGTTCCCCTCGGTCACCACCAGCCGGGCCTGCGGCGGCACCGGAACGGCGCCCGCGATCGGCTGCTCCAGGATCCGCTCGAAACCCGGCGCGTACACCACCTCGTCGTACGGTTCCTGCCGGATGCGGGCCAGCAGTGCGGCGTAGCCGGCCGCGTCGAAGGTGTCGGGGGCGCCCTTGCGGTTCCGGCGGCCCAGCCGCTCCAGCTCCGCGTCGGCGAGGTGGAAGCCGTCCATGGGGACGTGCGCGATCCACGGCTCCCGGCCCTCGTTCAGGGCTCGCACCAGGCGCTCCGCGAGGGTGGACTTGCCGGAGCCCGGGCTTCCGGCGATGCCGAGGATCGCACGCCGCCCGTCCCGGGGGAGGGCGCGGGCACGGTCGAGGAGGTCGTCGAAGGTCAGCGCCACACAGCAGAGTGTGTCACCCGGAGGGCCCCGGCATCCGGGACTGTGGAGGAAGACACCGGTGCCGTGAGGGACAGTGGCCGGTATGACGGATCTGGGCCTGCCCGACACCATCCTCGCCTGCCTCTTCGACCTCGACGGCGTCGTCACCAGGACGGCGGTCGTGCACGCCGCCGCCTGGAAGGAGACCTTCGACGCCTTCCTGCGCGAGCGCGAGGGCGAGGGCTTCCGCCCCTTCGACGACAGCGACTACGGCGAGTACGTCGACGGCCGCCCGCGCGCCGACGGGGTCCGCACCTTCCTCGCCTCCCGCGGCATCGAACTCCCCGAGGGCACCCCCGACGACCCGCCCGAGGCGCCGACCGTGCACGGCCTCGGCAACCGCAAGAACGAGCTGCTGCTGGCCAAGATCCGCAGCGGCGGCGTGGAGGCGTACGAGGGCACCCTGCGCTACATCGACCGGGTCCGTTCCCGCGGCCTGCGCACCGCGATCGTCTCGGCCAGCGCCAACTGCCGGGACGTGCTGCGTTCCATCGGCGCCGAAGACCTGTTCGACGTCCGGATCGACGGCGTGATCGCCGCCGAACGCGGCCTGGCCGGCAAGCCGAGCCCCGACACCTTCCTCGCCGCCGCCCGCGAACTGGGCGTGGAGCCGGTCCGCGCCGCCGTGTTCGAGGACGCCCTGTCCGGCATGGACGCCGGCCGCGCCGGCGGCTTCGGCTATGTCGTCGGCGTGGACCGCACCGGCCGGCGCGACGCGCTGTACGCCCATGGAGCCGACCGGGTCGTCACCGACCTCGCCGAGCTGCTGGCGCCCGGGAACGGCAGTTGATGGCCGGTCACGTACCGAAAGGATTACGGCAGTCGGCCGAGTTCCACCCGGCCCGGACCCGCCTACCGGGTTAGTTTGTCCACGTTTTCCGATTTTTGATGTTCCGATTCGTGTGACGGTCGGACAGGCGATCGGACAGACGGTCGGACAGGAGAGGTGGACGATGACCCAGCGCAGCGGCGCCCTCCTTGTAGGCCAGCGGCGACGCGAACAGCCGCCGGGACCGGGCCGGCCCCGCCGGATGCGCGGCACCCGCCCGCTCGCCCTGGTGGCCGGCCTCTTCACCCTCGCCCAGCTCGTCCTCGTCCGCCCCACGCTGGGACTCGGCTGGGACGAGATCGTCTACGTCAGCCAGGTCACCTCCCACCACCCGGCGGCCTTCTTCAGCGCCCCCCGCTCGCGCGGCGTCTCCCTGCTGGTCGCGCCCGTCGCCTCCTGGTCCGACTCCACCGCCCTGCTGCGGATCTACCTCGCCGTGCTGTCGGGCCTGGCCCTCTACCTCGCCCTGCGCTGCTGGCGCGGCCTGTTCCCGACGCGGGTCCTGGTCACCGGCGGGGCCTTCTTCGCCACCCTGTGGATCACCCTCTTCTACGGACCGCAGGCCATGCCCAACTACTGGGTCGCGGCCGGCGCCCTGATCACCGTCGGCTGCTTCCTGCGCCACCGCGACGGGGGCGGTGCACCCGGCGCACTGTGGGGCGTGTTCGCGGGAGCCGCGCTCATGGCCTGGATGCGGCCCACCGACGCCGTCTACGTGACGGTCCCGCTCGTCGTCCTCGCCCTGGTGACCCGACGCCGGCGCGCCCTGCCCGCCCTGGTCGCCGGTGTCGCGGCGGGCGCCGTCCCCTGGGTGATCGAGGCCTACGCCTGGCACGGCGGCCTGTCCGCACGGCTGGCCGAGGCCTCCCGCATCCAGGGCGGGCTCGGCTGGCACATCGCCGTCGACGACCAGCTGCGCAGCCTCGGCGGTCGTGCCCTGTGCCGGCCCTGCACCGGGGAGATGCCCGCCCTGGTGGTCACCCTGTGGTGGTTCGCCCTGCCGCTGCTCGCCGTGCTCGCCCTGGTCGTCGCCGTACGCCGCGGGCGCACGCTGCCCACCCTGGTGCCGCTGGTCTGCGCCGCGACCGTCGCCTTCCCGTACCTGTTCATGATCGGATACGCGGCACCCCGCTTCCTGCAGCCCGCCTACGCCCTGCTCGCCCTCCCCGTCGCCGACGCCCTGTGGCATCTGGTCCGTGCCCCGGGCGGCGGCCGGCGCAGGAGCGTCGTCACTGCGGCCGTCGCGCTGGCGGTCGCCGGTCATCTCGCGGTGCAGCCGGCCGTCCTGATCGCCGCCGTGGACCGCAACCACGACAGCCGCCGCGACTGGGCGCGCACCGCCGCCCGGCTCCACGACCTCGGCGTCCGCCCGCCCTGCCTGATCACCGGCTACCAGGCCATCCCCATCGGCTACTACACCGGCTGCTCCTCCGGCGCGACCACCGGGCACAACAAGAACACCACCGTCGCCGAGATCCTCCGCACCGCCGACAGCATCCCCGTCGCCCACCTCACCGGCCCCGGCGCCGCCCCGCCCGGCTACGCCCGCTCCTGGCCGGCCGGCCCGATCGGCGATCTCACCGCCCGCGTCGCCCCGCGCTGGTCACGGGGTTAGGGATCCCGATTCGGGAAACGCGGAACTGGCGCCGCCCGGGATCTGCGAGGGGACGTGGCGAGTCGTGCGAGGCCGCGAGTGGAGGACGACATGACTACGGAACCGATGGGCGACGACGCCTACCAGCCCACCGGCAGCAACGAGGAGCAGGCGGACGCCGCACCGCTCGACCCGCAGGAAGCCGTCGACGAACTGATCAACGACGACACCCTCGAGGAGGGTTACTCACCGCCGGAGAAGCCGCTCGGCGTCACCAAGTACGGCACCACGGCCGCCGAGCAGCACGAGGGGGAGACCCTCGACCAACGGCTCGAACAGGAGGAGCCCGACACCTTGGGACCGGCCGGTGACGGTGTGGGGGACCTGCCCGGCGGCGACGGGGAGGCCGTCGACCCGGAGGCCGGGGACGAGCGCCCCGGACGGCTGGTCGCCCCGGACGAGGGCGCCCACGGCGACACCACCGAGGAGAGCGTCGCCGACGACGTGGGCATCGACGCGGGCGCCGCGAGCGCGGAGGAGGCCGCCGTGCACGTCGTGTCCGACGAGACCGTGCTGCCTGACGAGACCGTGCTGCCCGAGGAGACCGTGCTGCCTGACGAGACCGAGCTGCCCGACGAGCAGGGCGGGGGCTGACCCGCCTCGCATGTGATCCGCTGGGGACCTGACCCGTCACAGCCCTGACCCACGACGGGCGCGACCCGTGACGGAGACGACTGACGGACGCACACGCGCACAACGCGACCGGGCCGGTGCACGCTGCACCGGCCCGGTCGCGTTGTGCGCGTCCGCCGGCCCGGTCGTCGCGGGCGGGAGCGGGGCGGCGCGTCAGGGGAGCATCTTGTCCAGGGCGGCAGGGCCTTCCCGGTCCAGCTTCTGCCTGGCCCATTCGAGATTCTGCGGGGTGAGGTCCTTGCCCGCGGCGAGGACGATGTCCTCCGGCGACACATCGGTGCCGGTGCGGGCGTGGAGCAGGCGGTCCGGGGTGGTGCTGTCCTCGGACTGCCGGGACGCGTCGGGCTGGGACGTCGACATCATGTGCTCCTAGGGTCCGGATCCAGTTGCGGCCCCGGTGCGGTCATCGGGTCCGATACTCACCATTCAACGCCGGAGGCCGCCGTGCATCCGGAGGAGCCCGGAGCACCGCCGTGACGGCGCGCCCGCGGCGCTGAAGGGCCGCTCCTCTCCGCTGCCGGGGTACCTTCCCGGGCCCGCGGGAAACCTGTACGGACCAGTCCGGGACCCCGTTCGGACGCGCATGGATGTCGCGTCGCGTAGATCGCCGTGAAGGTGAAGGCACATGTCCCGTTGTGGACACACATGTCTCTGCGTACGACAGGAGTTTCCCATGCGTATACGTCTGCTGACCGCGGCCGGCCTGGCGAGCGTGGCCCTGCTGGCAACCGCCGGCACGGCGGTAGCGGCCGACGGCCCCGTCGGTGTCGCCACCCACAGTCCCGGCTTCCTGTCCGGCAATGTCGTCCAGATTCCGATCGACGTGGACGTCAACGCCTGCGGAAACTCCATCGGTCTGGTGAACCTGCTGTCGTCGCAGTCCCACAACGTCTGCGTCAACAGCCACTGACCGCTCGGACGGCGCCCCGGGCTCCGCGGATCACCGCCGGAGCCCGGCCGGGCGCCGTCAGCCGTTTCCGGCCCACGGCACCAGCACCAGCATCGTGACGTCGTCCTGCACATCGGGGCAGTGCCCCACGAGATCCGCCCACACCCGCTCGGTCAGCACCCCGGGATCCTCATGGGCGAGCGCCGTGAGCCGTTCGGCCAGCGGGTAGAAGGACCCGTCGGCACTGCGCGCCTCGAACACGCCGTCGGAGGCGAGGAACAGCCGGTCTCCCGGCCGCAGGGCCAGCGAGGTGAGCGCGGGCGGTGCCACCTCGGCCATCCCCAGACCCAGCGGCACCCCCGGTTCGACCTTCACCTCCTCGACCCGCCCGTCACGCAGCAGCAGCGGGCCCGGATGCCCGCAGGCGACGATCCGCACCGCCGGCCCGTCGCCGGAGAAGTCCATCAGGACGGCGGTCGCGAACAGCTCGGCATGCGGATCGCCCCCCGCGTCCACCATCAGCCGCCGGTCCAGCCGGGCCGCCACCGCCTCGGGATCCGGCTCGTCCAGCACCGCCTCACGGAACGCGCCGAGCAGCGACGCCACCGTGGCGACCGCCGACAGCCCGTGCCCCTGGACGTCCCCCATGACCGCCCGCACCCCGTACGGACCGGCCCGCACATCGAAGAAGTCGCCGCCGACCAGCGTCCCGCGCTGCGCCGCCCGGTACAGCCCGGCGCAGCGCACGGACCCCACCCGTTCCGGCAGCGGCGGCACCACCGCCCGCTGGACCGCGTCCGCCACGGCCCGCTCGGTGACCAGCTGGGCGTCCCGCCGGCTGCGCACGAACGACAGCAGCACGCTCAGCGCGGCGACGAAGGCGATGGTCAGCAGGTCCGTGCGGCCCACATCGGCCAGCTGGAACCCCGGCAGGCTCAGCAGCAGCACGCACAGACCGCCGAGCACCGCCGTCATCAGCGGCCCGTGCACCAGCACCGCGAGCGGCGGCACGGCGCCCAGCACGAAACCGATGTCGACCGGGTCGGGGCTGGCGGCCGTCGCCACCGCGACGGCCGCCAGCAGCCCGCCCGGCAGGAACCGGGCCCAGCCGGGCGGCGGCGCACCCCGCAGATAGCGCCGCAGTTCCCGGTCCCGGCGCGGCGGCTCGGCCCGCACTCCGTTCACACCCCCACGCTGCTACGGTTCACACCCCCACGCTGCTACGCGCGACCCCGCCGCGCACCCCGGAGGCCGTTCCGGGAGCGGGCACGCGCCGGGCAGGCACACGGCGGGCAGGGCCGGGGCAGGGGCAGGGGCTCAGAACGCGGTCAGCGTCAGCCGCAGGCCGGTGGGCGCCGTGTCCTGGACGTAGGAGGCGAAGTCGGCGACGTCGTCGAAGGCGAAGCCGTACGCCTTCCCGTCCTCGGTGGCCTCGTGCATGGCCTTGGCGTAGTGGTTGGTGAGCTCGGTCCGGTAGAACTCGCCGGGCTCGGTGGTCGGCTGCTCGGGGTGGCTGAGCAGCGTGGTGCGGTTGAAGGCGGCCCCGAGCACCGCGGCGACCGGACCGGTGGTGCCGTCGTTGGGGGCGGCGAGGGCGCCAGCTCCTCGTGCTCGTTCAGCGCGGGGGCGTGCGCCACCTTCGCCCAGGGTCCCGTGCCGAGCAGTCCGATCCGCATACCGCCGCCCCCCGCTGTCCCGGTGCCGTGCGCCGTCGCCGGTCGCAGGCCCTCATCCTGTTCCCACGCCGCCGGCCGATGTGCCGCCGGCGGTCGTCGTGGCCGAGGGTGGCACACCGGCCGGGGGAGCGGAGCGCCCGGGTGGAGGTCAGCCCTGGGAGGTGCTGATGTTGACCATCCAGGTCACCCCGAACTGGTCCGTGCACATCCCGAACACGTCCCCCCACATCTGCCGCTCCAGCGGCACGGACACCTGGTTGCCGCTGGACAGCTTCTCCCAGTAGCCGCGCAGCTCGCTCTCGTCGTCGCCGCTGAGGCTCACCGAGTAGGTGTTGCCCGGCTTGTACTCCATGCCCGGCGGGTGGTCTGCGCCCATCAGGGTGAACCCGGAGGGCGTCTCCAGCATCCCGTGCATGATCTTGTCCGCGTACTCGGGACCGGACTGGCCGATGTCGCCGTAGGTGTTCAGGTGCAGCTCCCCGCCGAAGACGTCCTTGTAGAACTCCATCGCCTGCCGGGCGCCGCCGTCGAAGCTCAGATAGGGGTTGAGGCGCGAGGCCATGAATCCTCCTGAAATGGCGCAAAAGTACTCTTGCGTGCAGCGTAACCCGGCCCACGGGCCCCCGCCTCCGGCCCACCGTGACGGAGCCAGGCCCTCCGGATTCCGCCGGCCCCATGTGTTCGGCTTCTGCTGCCGGGCGGCCTGCCGCGGGCGAAGGATTCCGGTCAATTCCTGTTACGTGAGTCAAAGAGGTGAATGGTTTCGGCGGGTTCGGGTACGCGCAGTGAAAAACCAGAGAGGGGCGCTTCGTGCTCGTACCGGACCCGAAGGTCGTGAGAGAGCTGCTGACGAAGTACGCGACGCTGCGGATCGCACAGGCGGAGAGGCATTCGCCGGTGGCGGAACGCGAGTTGGAGGATGTCAGCTACACGCTCTGCGTGATGATGGGCACCTCCGGCATCGAGGACGCCATCGCCCGGGCGGACGCCCTGCTCGTGCAGGGACGTCCGGTGGCCGCACGGTCCGCCGACCCGGACGGCGACAGCGGGCTGTCCCTGGCCGTCTGACGCGGCCGGCCCCGGCGCAGGGGCGCACAACGGCACGGGCCCGGGTGGAGGCGCGCGTGATTCTCGCGCCTCCACCCGGGCCCGTGGTGCGAACGGGGAAATCGCCGCCGCCCGGTACCGTGCCGCTTAGACTCGGCACTCGTGTCTCCGTTCCGGAGCCGCCGAGCAGAAAGGCACGTTGACGGGTGTTCCAGGATTCCCCCATCTACGACCGACTCATCGCGGAGTGCGGCGATGTACCCGCCCAGGTCCGCCGCGAGGCCGAACGCGTGAGCAGGGAACTGGAGCTGGTCATGCGACCCCTGCAGTCCCCCGGCCTCGACCGGCCCGCCGGCTCCCCGGGCAACGGCTGGCACCGCACCGCCCTGCTGCCGGGCCCCCGCCCGGCCTGACCGCGACGGCCGCGTCCGCCCCGCGAGGACGCGCCCGCATCTGCCGCAGCACGGGCCTCAGCAGGCCTGGACACCCGGCTCGTCGGCCTCCCGTCTCTCCTCGGGGACGGGGCGGCCCAGCCACTCGGCGATGGTGCGGGCGATCGGCTGGCCCGTCTCCACCTCCACGAAGCCGAACTGACCCGACTGATTGCACTCCAGGAACCACCACACCCCGTCCGCGTCCTCCACGAAGTCGAAGGCCCCGTACGCGAGTTCGGCCTCGCGCATATAGCGCAGAACCGTCTCGGCGGTGCGCGGCGGCACCTCGGCCGGCTCCCAGGGCGCTCCGGGTCCCGCGAACCGAACGTCGACCTCCTGCGCATCCGCGTCCGGGGCCGCCGCCTTGCGGGCCGCCAGCAGCTTCTCGCCCACGACCGTGAGCCGGACGTCCGCCCGCTTGGCGATCCGCCGCTGCAGCAGCGTCGGGCCGAACGCCACGGCGGAGAAGTCCGTGTCCGGCGCCACCCTGCTCGTCGGCACCGCCCGCGGCGGATCCTGCGGATGCGCCCCGGAGACCGGCTTGACCACCAGATCCGGGTAGCGCTCGGCGAACTCCCGGGCGGCACGCGGAAATGTGGTGATCACGGTGGCCGGCACCGGCAGCCCGCACTGCTGCGCCAGCCTCAGCTGCCACGGCTTGTGCCGCGCCCGGCGCGCGGCGTCCGGATGGTTCATCCAGCGGGCGTGCGAACCGCGCAGCATGCCGTAGAGCGCCTGCGAGGCCTCCTCGGTGAGCCAGGCGGACGCGTGCTGCGCCCGCTGGGCGGGCACACCCGGCCTGCGCACCCACACCGACCGCAGCCCGCCGAGACTCACCAGCCGTCCCCCCGCGGACAGATGGCCGCGGAACCGGCCGTGGACGAATTCGCCGGACAGTGAGACGCCCACGGTCAGATCGGCGGGATCGAGGCGCATCACCGGCACCCCGGCGTCGTTGAGATGCACGACCACCATGTCGGCGGTCACATCCTCCTCACAGGTGAGGATGAGCACGGTCATCGTCTACGGTCCGCTGTCAGTCGTCGAAGTGGGTCTTCGAGCCCGCGGTGGATGTCGTGGTCCCCGCCTCCCGCAACAACCCGTGGTCCGAAGCCGCGACGCGGCCGTCGGCGAGAACGTTCAACTGCAGTCCGGAGTCGTACACATACGGAGTGATGACTACCAACTCCGGTGCCGGACGGGCATAGTTGAGCGCGAACGGTTGCATCGTGTCTCCCTCGTCGGTGCTGCGCCGACCGAGCGTCGGCCACCCGCACGCCGCCGCCTGGTCCGCCGACTTCTTTTGGCTTCCAGAGACTTATACGAATCGAACGGGTGGTTGGTTTCCTCACGGAGCGTAGTCATCGGCGGGGCGGCGGTCCGGTTCCGGAGGCTTCAGGCCGGAGGACCGCGCGCCCGCCGCGCCCCTGAGCGACCGCAGGGCGAGCAGCAGCACGCCCATGTCGTCCAGGTAGACGGGGTCGGGCAGCAGGTCCGCGGGCAGCACCAGATACAGGATCGCCCCCCAGAAGACCCAGCGTGGCCCGGTGGGCAGACCGGCCCGTGCCAACTCCCGCCTCGTGCGCACCAGTCGCACGAGGACGGCCACGGCGCCGACGAGCAGCAGGGCCGCCAGGGCCGCCACCGCGACCAGCACCACCGTGGTCGTCTCCACCGGCTGACCACCCCCTTCGAGGAGTCCGGGACGCCAGGCACGAGCTTCACACCGCGGGCACCGGATTCACGACGCCGACACGGGCTACACCGAGCGGATTCCCGTTTTCGGCGCCGGTATGACGGCCGGTACCGGCCGTCGTGGGGACGTCTCCCGCTTCCCAGGGAACCCTGACGAAACACCGATCACCGCAGGTCATCCCGGTGGCCCATCCAAGTGGCAGGGCGGCACCGGTGCGCCTAGTAATGATCCACGTAGCGTCGCTCGTCGCACGTCCGGGGGCGTGGGAGCGGCCCGAGCCTTCCCCCATGGAGCCGAGCATGACCACCTTCTCTTCGTCACCCCCCTCCAACGAACCGGCCATACCCGGCGATACGACCGCCTCCACGCCGACCGATGCGACGAGCGTCGCCATCGGCACCCACCGGCCGGATCCGCCGCCCGGCCCCGCCGTGGCCACGGCCGCCCCGCCGGTCGCCACCGCCGAGGGCGAGGACGCCGCCGCTCCGCGGGACCCGGTCGCCACCGTCAACCTCGTCGACCCCCTCGATCCGGCCGATCCGGCCGATCGGCTCGACCTCACCGACCCGGACGAGGAGCGGGCGGCCGGGACGGCCCAGAGCGATCCGGTCGCCGATCTGGTGCACGTCGCCGTCTCGGACCGGCCCCTGGAGGAGGTCGTCGACCTCATCACCACGCTCGAACGCTCACCCGAACACTCCCGGTCCGTGATCGAGGCGCTGCGCGCCGCCGGGGTCGTCCGGCCGGTGGAGGACGTCACCCGTCTGGTCGCCCTGCTGACCCGGCCGCCGCGCGACCCGGACTGCGCGGACGAGGCGATCCGCGCCTCGGCCGCGCACCGCCCCGTCGAGGACGTCACCCGGCTGGTGGCCCTGCTGCACGCCGAGCCGCTGGCCGCCCACTGCCGCGAGGAGGTGCTGCGCGCAGCGGCCACCGGGCGCTCCGTGCGGGAGCTGATCGACCTCATCGACCGGCTCGAGGCCGAGCCCGTGCCCCGGCCGGCCGCCCGCCCTGCCGCCGCCCCGCCCGCCCCCGACCCGGCTGTTGCGCAGTCCGCGGCGCCGGAGCCCGAGGCACCGCAGGCGGAACGGCACCGGCTGCGTCCCCGCTCCGCCGTCCGCACGGCACCACCGGAGACCCGGCCGAGCGGACGCCCGCGCCGCGGGCCGCGCGG